>SKHU01000123.1 GCA_007116755.1 Alphaproteobacteria bacterium | reverse complement strand
TGTGCGGGGCAAAAAAGACGGGCCGCGGCTTTTTGTCTGCGCGGCAATCCACGGAGACGAAATTAACGGTGTGGATATTATCCGGCGGCTTTTGCGGCAAAAATCACTGGCAAAAATCAGGGGAACGCTGATCGCCGTGCCGATTGTCAATGTGTTCGGCTTTAATACAAAAACCCGCTATCTGCCGGACAGGCGGGATTTGAACCGGTTTTTCCCCGGCAATGTCGACGGATCGCTGACGGCGCAGGTTGCGCATATTTTTACAACGGAAATTCTTGAAAAAGCCACGCACGGTATTGATCTGCACACGGCAGGTTTCAGCCGTGCCAATCTGCCGCATATTCGTGCAAATCTTGCAGACCCTGTGGTCATGCGCATGGCGCAGGCTTTTAACGCACCTGTTTTGATCAATGCGAATTTTGTGGACGGTTCGCTGCGTGAAGCAGCAGACAGCCGCGGTATTCCTCTGGTGCTGTTCGAAGGCGGGGAAGCGCTGAAATTCAATGAGCGTGTGATCCGCAGCGGCTTGCGCGGGGTATTGTCGGTGATGCGCGCGATTGGTATGCTGCCGAAGCTGAAGAGCAAAACGGAGGCGGAATTAAAAGAAAAAAATGTTTTTATCGCCAAATCGCGCCACTGGGTACGCGCACCGCACAGCGGTATTTTACAATCGGAAACCCGTCTGGGGGCGCATGTTAAAAAAGGCCAGATTCTGGGGATTGTCTCCGACCCGTTTGGTGAGGATGTCTTTAAAATTCGCGCAAAAAAATCCGGGATTGTCGTCGGAACGGCAACATTGCCTCTGGTCAATGCCGGAGATGCCGCCTTTCATATCGCCACTTTCGAGGATGCAGGCGCAGTCGAGGAACGCGTAGACCTGTTCGGCGAGAGTGTCGCCGATGATGAAGGGGAGCGCTTTCTTTAAAATTATATGGAAGTAATTTTTTCTTCCGCCTTCCTACCGTCGGTGTCCAAACTGTGATAGAATATAGAATGTGTATGGTGTTGAGATCGGCAAGTCTGAAGAGACTGCCTTCCGGCAGGATCGGGCAGTAGAAGCGAATGTGGAAACAATTTACCGAAGTTTTAAATAATCAGGATCTGCGCTATTCCGACTTCACGGTGCGGCAGAACCTGAATATGGTGACGGCGCTTCTGCTGGTGCATACGGCTTTTGCCGATGAGGAATTCCATGACAGCGAAGTTGCGGTTATCAGAAATATTGCCCAGGAACGTTTCGGCTATGATGACGAGTTGCTCGATAATCTGATTGCGCATGTCAAATCTTCGCGTGACGGCAAAAAACACATAGAAAATTTTATTGATACGCTGCAGCGCAATTTGAGCCGCACGGAAACCGTCCGCTTTTTTGAGGATGTCTGGCAGGTGATTGCGGCGGACGGGGTTATCCACCCTTATGAGCGGGTGCTGGCCGAATTTCTGGCGGATCATCTTGAAATTGATGCGGATGTTCATAAAGAGATTGAACGTCGGGCTATGGAGGCGCAAAAATCGGGGGCGGAAGCCGAACGCGTTGCTGTTGAAGAACCCGCCACTTCGCCCGAAACGCAGCCGCGTCCTGCGGGAAAAAAACTGACGGCTTTTCAGCTCTGGTTGCATAACCATGATGAAAAATGGTCGTTCATTATCGTTTATCTTGGCGGGGCGGTTATTCTCAGTATTTATGCCAGCCTGTTCTGGGTTGCGGCCTTGATGTTCGGCCACTTTCTGCTGGAATATTGGCGGCACATTATAGCGAAGGTTGATCAGCCTTTCCGTCATGCGATCTGGCATACGAAATTCGATTTCGGGCTTTTATTTTTTGCAATTGTCATCGTGCTATATGCCGAGCTTATTCTGGCTGCGCTCGGGCTGGGGCAGGCGGCGCGTGCCGGACAGGCCGTGCGCGGCATGCAGGCCGCCAGCCGTTTCGGCGTGATCGAACGCGCCTTGCGGGTTTTCGTTCTGATTGTCGATGAATTGTTCCGTTTCATACAAATCGGCCATACGACAATGAAAAAAAAGAAAGCCCAAAAAGATGCGCCGAAAGAAAAAAAAGAAGTAAAATCCGCAACAATTTCTACGATTAAAGATGTCGAGGATAATTACGGTGTTCCGCCGTGGCGGCGCATGGAACTCGGCGACTGGCTTAGCCTCTCTCTTTTTGCGCTGACAACCGGATTTATTTGTGCCGCACCGTTTATACTGGACGGTGGATGGGCGCAGTTTCAGGCGGCGCTGGCAGAGGAATTTATACCGTGGTAAATAAGCTGGATGTTGTGATATGTCGGGGCTGCTGAAACTTCTTGTTGCCGCGTTTCTGGCCTATGCGCTGTGGTCGTTTCTGGCGCGGCCGCGCGGCGATGCGCCGGCGGGAAGGTCGACGGACTCCGACATACCGATCAGAAAAAGCGGAATGGAGGTGGTTGTCGCGGAGAGTGTTGATCCCGAACTGTCAAAAATCTGCGAGGAGGCGGTGAACCGTCAGGAATTCAGCGTGTTGCACAATCTGGAAAACCGGAAACATGTTCTGATGATCGAGCGCGGTGATTTGTTCTATCTTGCCGTTGCGGATTTGGCTGCCGGATTATCGGGCGGCACAGTTACGGTTGAGGATGCCTATCTGTTTGACAGCCGTGAAGACGCTGAAAAAATGGCTGAAAATCTTGAGAAATACCTCATACACAGACTCTATCCGAAAAACCCTGTATAATGGGCGATGGCGGCCGAGATGCGGCGTGCGGTGCTGTGCATCTGCTGCATCGGCACAATAATACCGGTTTGCAGATTGATATATCCTTCCTTGTCTTTGGCGGTTTTGCGGTAATCCGATTTTTCTCCGAAATCATAAGCATTGCTTTTTATCGTCTGCGCGGGGAAAATTTTACGGAGCACCGCAACAGCACGGTCAATATCCATATGAAAGATCATTTTTAACAGTTGTTCGCGTGAAACATCGTGATGGGGACCGTAACGCGGAATATGCGTTGCCAGCAGGGCGCAATGCGTGATCATGGCGATGCGTATGGCATGCAGACAGGCAATCTCCTCCGCATAGGCGGGCTGATCCGTTTTCAGGAACCGGCGCAGCAGTGTAAAATCCCAGTATAATTTGCGGAAAATTTCCATCATATTGTCGTGGTGGTCGTGTTTTTCCAGCTGTGTTGCAACAGTGGCCATCCGGTTGGACAAATCCTGATCAACAGAGCTTCCGGCACGCGTAATCCAAAGCGTCGGATTAAGGATATTGATATAGGCGCGCATCACATCGGGATTTGATCGTTCTGCCGCGCCGCGAATCAGGGACAGGATCGTGCGGAAACGCGGCGAAAGCCGTTCGGCCTCTGTCAGAAAATCCGGATATTCGCGCATTGCACGTCCGATGCCGGAGACCGTATTGGCCAATACCCCCATTTGCGCCAGAATCGCATTGGTCGGAATGGCCCGGATTTCATTGACATTGCGCTTGTCGGGCAGGGCGGAACTATCCGTGCTTTCACGCTTTATTGCGCGGCTGCCGGACGGGTCGGTCAGATTTGTGCCGAAGGCAAACAGCAAATCCGCATATTTCGGATTGCTTGTGTAATCCAGCTGAAACCGGGTGGATTCGGTAAAAAATCCGGTGACATCGTTGCGCAGCAGCTCGTTGTAATACGGGTCGTCAATCTCTTCTGTGGAGGTTTCTGCGCCCAGCCAATAGGAAAGCGTACCAGTGACGACCGCCAGCGCCGTTTCTTCGCACATGAAATGCAGATAGCCGTCACCGCCCTGATAGCTGCTTTCCTGTGTATAGGGGATGCCCGCTTTTAAAAGCTGCCCGCGCACATAAGGCGGCGCGACATATTCCAGCCGTTTCCGCAAACTGTCGGGATGACCGCCGCGTCCAACGGATTCGCCGTGCGTATCAAAAAACAGCAAACCGATATTTTTAATTTTCCGGTCTTTGAACAGTTGCGCAAAGCGTTCTTTCATACGTTCAATCGAAGCGCCGGCTGCAGGCTGGCCGATATAGCGTCCCGCATCGGAATATCCGGTCTGGATGCAAAGCCGTTTGCGCTGTTTGATATAGGCGATAAAGGCGTCGCTGTCCAGCAGGGCGCCCATATAGCGCGTACTGTTTTGCAGGGCGCGGTCGGTTTCAAACAACGGACAGATATCGATTTTATCGTCAACGCCGAAATATCTAGCATAATATAGCGCAGTGAGAATTGTAAAAGCGCTTTCCGTTTCGGCGATCAAAAAACGGATCGGGCTTTCCGTATCGATATATTGCGTGATTTTCTGGATCAGCATGAATTTATATTTGGCCGTCATCTCTTCTTCGGCAATATCGCCGAAATCGGCGTTGAGTGTTTTGGCCGTTTTGATCATCTCGCATATTTTTTCAGTGTTTTGCCGCCGTGTGGTCGGATGGTCGGGGTGCGTGTCCAGACGGATGCGGTCGCTGACGGCGTTGTGCAACTGGGTGGCGTTCAAGCGGAAATGCACCTCCGCGCGGCTCAGCCCGTAGGTTTCAACCTGACAAAGCAGAACCAGCAAACGTTTTTTCAGCGTGGCATCTGAGCGTGTGGCAAGGGTTTTCCGGAGTGCGGTGGCAAGGGGCTTTCCGGATAACAGGCGCTGTTTTGCCGTGCCGATCAGCGATTGTGCAATATGTTGCAATTCATCGTAGTTTTCATCCGTATTATTGTTATAAGACAAAAAATCATCACGGTGTTTTTTCATCAGGGACAGCGTGTTTTCAATTGCCGCCAGCGGTTTTTTTAAAGCCGCGCAGTCTTCAGGGTAATCCGTAATGAGGCCTGCAAAACGCGTCCGGTAAACGGCAAGCTGGCGGATTTGCAGCAGAATGCGCTTTTCCAACGTTGTTGCCCATGAAATATCACGACGGCCGTCAATATCGAATCCCACCCATGTGGCGATCGAAAACAGGCGCGGGCGCAATTTTGTCCATTCCCGCGGATAAAGCTTGGCGGCAACATTCATCAGGCGGAACAGCATGAATTCCAGCGCATCGTGCAGATGGTCGGCTGCTTCCAGCGCGAGTTCGTTCTCCGTGGCCAGATCGGGCGGGGTATAGGCGACAGATGCGGCTTTATACAGGTGTTTTTTTGTAGCGCCGTTCTCCGCCCCGGCCAGAGAGGCGGTGTAACGCGCGAGTTCCCGTGAGAGTTCCGGCGGCATCGAGAATGTGGGATGCGCGGTAAAGACAAAGCCGTAGAGGAATTTTTCCGTTTTTTTCCGGAAGGCGGAAAAACTCAGCCTGTTATTGTTTTTGCCGCGCGCCAATGCGCGGAATATCCGGTCTATGGTGTCGGCGTTTTTAGTGCGGTTGCAACAGCCCAGATAGGATGCGGTGCGTTCGGCTCTGTGTATAAGCGCATGGCGGTAAATCTGCTCTGTTGTTTCCGAAAGGCAGGTGATAGAGACGGTTTCGCGTTCCAGTCCGCGGGCAATATCAAGCGCCAGCCGCAAAACAGGGCTGACAAAGGGGTCGCCCTGATAGTTTTTAAAATGTGTCCGGTATTGTGCCAGAACTTTATCAAGAAAATCAGGATTATCATGCAGAGAGAAATCGTTGACGGCGTTTTTCTGGGGCAAGAGTGTCCTCGCTTTTATGCTGTGTTGTTTCTCCTGCCATCATAAGGCATAGGAAATCACCAATGCAACAGCGGTCAAGCGTTTTTGCACGATTGCATATTGCGGCAGCGCATCTTTACAGTTTATAACGGGGAATAAGTTTGAAGGAGCTGTCCTGATATGGATATAAAATCTTTTTTTGATAAAGACACCTCGACGGTGACGCATCTTGTGATTGATCCGGAAACGAAAGCCTGTGCAGTGATTGACCCCGTTCTGGAATATGATGCCGTCACGGGCGCATTGAAGACAGGTGCGGCTGACCGTTTAATCCGTTATATACAGGATCATGATCTGAAACTGGAATGGCTTTTGGAAACGCATATCCATGCCGACCATCTGACGGCATCGGCCTATATTCAGGATCAGATCGGCGGAAAAATCGCCATCGGCGAAAAAATAAAAGATGTGCTGAATTACTGGGTGCCGTTTTTTAACACCGATGCGGATACGCCTCTGGATGCCTCGCAGTTTGACCGTCTTTTGGCGGACGGGGATAAAATCAAACTCGGTAATCTTGAAATCAGTGTCATACATACGCCCGGCCATACACCGGCTTGCGTCAGTTACCATGTCGAAGATGCGGTTTTTGTCGGCGATACGGTTTTTATGCCCAGCTTGGGAACGGCGCGGGCGGATTTTCCAGGCGGTGATGCAAAAACGCTGTATGATTCGATACAAAAACTTTTCGCGCTTCCTGATGAAACACGGGTGTTTGTCTGTCACGATTATCCCGGAGACAATCAAAAACCGTCATGGGAAACGACGATCAAAGAGCAAAAACAAAACAATGCCTTTATCGGCAAGGGGCAAAAAAAAGACGATTTTGTCCAAAAACGCGAAGCGCGTGATAAAACGCTACGCGTACCGCAATTGCTACTGCCGTCGATCCAGTTCAATTTGCGCGCCGGAAAGCTCCCGCCCGCGGAAAGCAACGGCACACATTATCTGAAAATTCCGGTGAATAAACTGAAATAACTCCGACAACTGTTTTTTCTGCGCAAAATCGTCTATGCTTTTC
>SKHU01000189.1 GCA_007116755.1 Alphaproteobacteria bacterium | reverse complement strand
TCATGTCGCCGGGGGCGAATTCCGGCAGAAATTCGGCCAGCGCCGACGGGCTGCGCGCCGCACCGAAATATCCGGTCACATAGGCAAGGCAGGCCAGCAGCGCGTCTTCGCCGCCTTGCTGCGGCGCGGAGGGTTTTCCGGACGTCTTGCGTGCGGGGGTGTTTTTTGAAGATGTATCTTTGCCGTTATTCCCTGCCATCAGCGGTACGGACCTTTCCGCCGCCAAGCGCCTCGGACAGGATGCCCATCGCGCCCAGCACCTCATACTGTGCCTGATACAGGCCGTAACGCGCCTGAAGATAGGCAACATCGGCCTGATAGCTCTGGCTGCGTGCCTGCAAAAGCTGCAGGATGGTGCGTGTGCCGCCCTCGAACTGGTCACGGTAATTCACCAGAATGCCGCGATTGGTTTCGCTGCGCTGCTGTGCCAGATCCAGCCTGTCCCGCGCCGTTTCATACCGCGCATAGCTTTGCAAAATCCGGCGCTCCAGATCGCGCAGGGCGCTGCGACGGCGCATCTCCGCCTCCTGCCGTGCCTGCCGCCGTTTCCCGACGCGTGCCTGATGTGCCCCGCCCAAAGAAAAATCCCATTTCAGCCGCAGCATCGCCGCCGCATCCTCGACCTCGCCGCCGAAATCCTCTTTCTGGTCGCGGTTCAAATAGGACAGTTCCGCATCCAGACGCGGCATAATTTTTCCTTCTTCCGCCCTGATTTCATACTCCAGCGCCTGCAGATTTCTTTGCGTCGAAACCAGTTGCGGATGGCTGTCCAGCGCCGCATGCAGCGCTTCCTCCGCCGTCGGCGGAACGGCTGCGGCGGCGCGCCGGTCGGCTTCAGACAATTCAAGCACCGCCCCCGGGAACCCTCCGGTCAATTGCCGGTATTCGACACGTGCCAGCTGGCCTCTTTCACGGTAGTCAAGCCGCGCATTTCCGGCCATTGCCAAAATCTCGCGTGCCTGCAAAAGCTGAGCTTCATCGGCCGCGCCGGCCTCGACCAGATCAAGGATCCGCGCCTTGAAACCGTCGATATCGCGGATATAGTCGGCTGTCAGATTTTCCAGCTCCTGCATACGCAGTACCGAAAGATGCGCCCTGACCGCGCTTGAGGCAATATCCAGCGCCTTGTTTTCAATCTCGAAGCCGCCGGCTTCGGCGCGTTCGCGTGCGGCGCGGTAACTGTTGGCGGTATTACTGCCGTCGTAAATCATCTGCGAAAGGCGCAGCATGCCTTCGCCGGAATATCCCGACGCGCTGCCGCCGGTTGCGGCGCGTGTCGTATCGTTATCGGTATGCATCGCCTTGACGGCGGCCTCCGCCCCCAAAACCGGAAAGAAGCCGGACAAACGCTCTTTCGCCGTTTCCTCCAGACCCGCCCGCGCCGCCTGTCCCGCGCGGATATCGGGATGGGTTTCCACCGCGCGCGCCACAGTCTCGCCCAGCGATTGCGCTGCCGCATCAGACGGGCAGAACAGCAATGCGACAGATAAAACCACAGCTGAAAGAAAAAACGGAAAACGGCGGCGTTGCAATTCGGACATGGCGGAATCCTAAAAAAAATCAGACGGCCTCAAGGATAAGGATGCAGGGGCACCCTCTTTTCAAGAATGAACAAAAACGCTTTGTTTGGCAAGAAAAATACCGTGCAGGCAGAGGCATGCCCGTCAGGTATCAGTTACGGAACAGCGCCAGCCTTGCGCCGTCCGCGTCCGGCTCCGTCACCCAGAATGCATAGATGGAACCGGTCATACCGTCATCAATACGCAAGGACAGGTTGCAGACCGGAACCGGAAAGCCGAATTCTGCGACATGCTCCTCATCCATAGCGTGCAGCGTGATCTGCGGCGGGAAAATACCGTATTCCTCATTGGCTGTCAGCGCATATTCCGTACCGTCATCAAAGGGAAGAGTCAGCGATGTCTGGACAATTTCTTCCCCTTCACGTGCGGCAATCACGATCAGGAAACTGTCCATATCGGGATTGATGTCGTTGACATAGCCGCCGACATAGTCTTTCACGCCGTCACAGGTGATGTCTTCATGCAGCACGGAAACATTCGCCGGACCGGCAAACTGCCCCGCCTCATAGCGGAACTTCTCCCACATCGCGCCCCAGATATCCTCAAAACCCTCTGCGGCCGCGCTAACGCCGGGTTGTGCAACAGGCTGATCTTCCGCTTTTGCAGCGGAAAATCCGGCCAGAGACATGAAACAAAAAACAGACAGGGACATAAACGTAAGCGGCAAAATGCGCATCGGACTCCTCCTTATAAGAAAACTGAAAATCAAGGTTTTCTGTTGCGCAGATAATCCCTAAGGCGGCTTTGCTGGTTATGCAACTTGTGTGTCCGCTGCTTTTCACGGAAATTTTCAATCACTTTCAGCACTGCAGCCTGTCCGGATTTACGCGCGACATCCACAGCAGTTTGCCCCGTGCGGTCAGTCAGGTCAAGTTTTGCATTTTTCGCCAGCAACAGCTCCGTCATTTCCGCATTGCCGCGCTTTGCTGCCCAGATCAGCGGCGTATTGCCGTCCTTATCCGCAAGATTCGGATCGGCACCGGCCTGCAAAAGGAGGCGGACGGCCTCGTCTTCGCTGCGGCGCAGCGCCCAGACCAAAGGTGTCATGCCGTCTTTGTTGCGGAGATCGGGATCAGCCTTGTGGGTAAGCAGCACCGCCATCACATCCAGACTGCCGTTAAATGTGGCGTAATGCAGCGCGGTTTCTTCCGCATCATTGGCAAGATCGGGATCCGCGCCGTTTTCCAAAAGCCAGCGCAGCATCTTCATATCACCGCCGCTGGCCGCATAATTCAGCGCCGTATCGCCTTCCAGAGGGCAGCGCGTATTGATATCCATCCCGCGCGCGATAAATCCTTTGACAGCCTCAAGCTGCCCCATGGCAGCAGCGTCAATAAAGGCCTCGACCTCATAATTTTGCGGATTGCGCAGTTTTTTGTTGCGGTTTGCCACAGGCCCAACCTTTCACATAGATGATTGCGATAGGCAACCACACTACATGGAAATGCGTCCGTTGGCAAGGGCGGGATAGCCCATCAAAAGATCCTCGCCCGCCTCCCGCGCCATGCGGCCGGCAATTGACGAGAAAATCGTATCGGCGATATTGATATCGCAGCAGCTTTCCAGCGCACGGAAATCCGGAGCGCTGTTGGCCTCGCAGATTTTATAGCCGTCGCCGTCAAACAGAATATCGATTCCCGCAATATCAAGATTGAGTGTCCGGGAACTGTCCACTGCAAGTTTGCGGATGTCTTCATTCATCGGGAATTGCTCGACCCGTGCGCCGCGCGAGGCATTGGCCTTGAAACTGCCGTCCTGCGCCGTACGCTTCATGGCCGCAACCGCTTCGCCGTCAATAACAAAAACGCGCAGATCACACCCGTGACTGCGCGAAATAAACTCCTGGAAAATCAGCTGAATATCCGGCTTCGTTTCCCGCATCAGCTCCATAATGTCATTCAGCTTTTCTTTTGTTTCACACAGGAAAACACCGTTTCCATGCGTGCCGACAAGGGTTTTCACCACAATCGGAAAATCGAAAACCTGTTCGACAATCGAGGTGTCACAGGGAAATTTCGCCAGCATCGTATCGGGAACGGGAATATTGTTTTCCGCCAGAATCTGCTGCGTGTGCAACTTGTCTTTCACGGATTCGATTGCCTCGGAACCGTTGAATGCTTCAACGCCGAGCCGTTCCAGATGACGGATAACCGCCAGTGTAAAATAATTCACATTGCCGCTGATACGCGGAAGAATGAAATCGGGCAATTGCGCCACCTGACCGTCAATCAGCACGCTGTCGCGGTCATCCTGCGTTACCACCAGTTCGAATTGCTCAGGTCGGAAAACCGTAACATTAATACCCTGCCGTTTTCCGGACTCAGCAAATCTCCTGACCTCATAAGCTCCCGGACCCGAAGAATCCGCTTCGCCGTCGTAAAGGATCCAGCATTCCATAAATGGCGCCCCCTTCTATTACTTCTTGGTTGATAGAAATAGTATCACAACTGAACAAAAAATTGTAGTGTAAAATGAGAATCCTTTGTTTTATAAGGAAACAATCACGGTAATGTAGTAACATTCCGTTAAGAAAACGTTACGTTTTTGTAAGAATCACCCTTTAATTGAAAGGCCATCGAAACAATGACACTGACCGTTGCGCTGCAGGCCTGCCCGCTGGAAAACATGGATCCGAAAAAGGAAACCACGCTGTTGCTGGGCGCGGAGGCCTGCCTGCGCTATCCGAAAATCTATTATTACACGGCCAGAGACCTGTTTTTGGAGAACGGCAAAGCCTGCGCCTTCGCGCGCAGCGCAAAGATCGATTCCGGCGAATCGAATGATCTGCATTTTACGGGGCCGGTTGAAAAGCTCGATCTCGGCCGCTGTGATGTGATTCTGATGCGGCAGAACCCGCCCGTGGATCAGGAATATCTGCTGACGACCTATATACTGGATTATCTGCCCCCGAC
Organism: Alphaproteobacteria bacterium; assembly: GCA_007116755.1. GTDB lineage: Bacteria > Pseudomonadota > Alphaproteobacteria > Micavibrionales > CSBR16-224 > CSBR16-224. Next base: position 2,263 of record SKHU01000189.1, on the reverse strand, counting down.
CACGCATGTCTTCAACAATCCCAAAGCCGTGCGGGCGCTGAACGGCAAGTTTTTTGCCAATGAATTCCCCGAATACACCGTTCCCTATGCGATGGGCAACCGCTATGCGGTGCTGGAGAATTTCATGAAAGATCACGAGGATATTATTCTCAAACCGCTTGTCGGCTATGGCGGCAGCGGCATTTCGCGTATAAAACCCGGGCGCGACCCGCGCGAGATTTACAACCGTTTCCGCCAAAACAATCCCGGCATGTTTATTGTGCAGAAATATATCCCCGAAGCCGTCAAGGGCGACAAGCGCATCATCCTGTTCGACGGCGATCCTGTTGCCGCGCTGTTGCGCGTTCCGCCCGATGAAGACACGCCGGCCAATATCACGCTGGGCGCAAGAATTGAAAAGACGGAACTGACCGCACGTGAAGAGGCGCTGTGCACTGCTTTGAAACCGCGCCTGCAGGAGCTGGGGCTGTTTTTTGTCGGCATCGATATGCTCGGCGACTGGCTGGCGGAAATCAATATCATCTCCCCCGGTACGGTACGCCCTGCCAATAATCTTTATAATATGGCGCTGGAAAAAACCTTCTGGGATAAAATCGAACAAAAACTGGCCGATGACCGTCGAAAAATTGCACAAATTATCTGAACAAATCCGCAAAGCCGCAAAGGCCGCGGCGCGCAACCCCGAGGATGTCGCGCTGTTGCTGGCGACAAAAACGCAAGCCGCCGCCGCAATCGAGGCGGTGCTGGCGGCGGGGCACCGCCTGTTTGGCGAAAACCGCGTACAGGAAGCGGCGGAAAAATGGCCGGATTTAAAAAAACGCTATCCCGATACGCGGTTGCATCTGATCGGCCCGCTGCAAACAAACAAAGTCAAACAGGCGCTGGAGATTTTCGATCTGATCGAAACGCTCGACCGCGAAAAACTGGCAAAAACACTGGCCGCACAGAATTGCGCGATTCCCTGTTTTGTGCAGGTCAATACCGGAGAAGAGACGCAAAAAGCCGGAATCGCGCCGAAAGAAGCGGATGATTTTATCGCTTTCTGCCGCAGCAAAGCCTGCGGGCTGGATATTCAAGGCCTGATGTGCATTCCGCCCGCCGATGAAACGCCCGCACCGCATTTCGCGCTGCTGCACAAAATCGCCGCCCGCAACGGGCTGAAACGGCTCAGCATGGGAATGAGCGGAGATTTCGAAACCGCCATCGCTTTCGGCGCGACGGAAATCCGCCTCGGAAGCGCTGTTTTCGGCGACCGGAACGCTTGAACGGACGATTTCTGTTGACACCCATATATTTACATATTAATATAGTTCGCATATAAAACAAATGCGCGAGAATCGCCGACCGGAGGAAAAAGGCCGTATGAGCATTTATGACGATGATCTGAGATATTACGTTCGCGACCCGATTGTCAAAGAGCTGAAAAACCTGCGCGAAACTTTTGAAAACCGTGCGGTTAAAGCACCGAAAATCGTGAGCGAAGCGCCCGAAGGCGGCGCGTTTGTACGGCAGGACAGCAATAGCGCCGTGCGCGTCACGCGTCTGGGCGATGATCTGGCCTTGATGTATCATTTTGATTTTGCCGCGCAAACCGCCACAGTGATGAGTTTCCAGAGCGGGGAGCTGCGCGTGACCGAAACGCGGAAATTATCGGAAATGCCCTCAAAAATGGTGCAAGAGGCGCAAAAAGCCGTCGATTCCGGAAACAAGGCAACACAACGCCGCAATATCTGCAAGAAAACAGGGCTGAATTCATGAGTTACATGATCGTCAGCGAATTGGAGCGCGTCGGCAGAAAACTGACGGATATTTTCAATCTGCTGCAAAAACAATCGCAACCGCAAAACCCGTTCGACAAGGCAGAGCTGGAGAAAAACGGCGGTTTTGCCAAAATTGCACCCGGCGTGATTGCGCAGATTATTACGGTTGATGACAAATTCGTGCAAATGCATGTATTTGATTTCAATATGCAGCTTGTCACGACCTCCACCGATTACGGCCATACGGCGGCGGCAACCGTCAATAAATTCACAGATATGCCGCAAAAAGCCATGATGGCCGCGCGTCGCGCCGCCGAAGCTCTCGGCGCATAAAATTTTCCACCGCCTTTTCTCCCGCTTTTTATTCTGGTCAAATAAAAAAGATTGTGCTATCCGTTCCTTTGTAGTGATAATAAGGTTTCCCACATAATTTAAAAAACTGTTCGCGAAAGGAAAAAGAAAATGAGCGATATTACGGAACGCGTAAAAAAAATCGTTGTCTC
>SKHU01000209.1 GCA_007116755.1 Alphaproteobacteria bacterium | reverse complement strand
ACATCAAAGTCGAATTTAAAAAAGACGGTATGCCCGTTTTTGAGACAACCTGCACCCGTGGCTGCCTGATGGATCCCGATGAATTCGGCAGCGTGTTGCGCGAGGCTTTCGGCCGCTACGCCCGCAAAGCTGACGACAAATCCGAATGGGATTCCGTGACGGCCGGAAACCGTGAAATCACGCGTGAAGAATTTGAAAAAAAATATAAATCCCGGGGCAACCTGTTCGGATTTTAGAGGCAAAACCTATGCGCCGCGCCGCCATTATCATTCCCGCACGTTATCATTCCACGCGTCTGCCCGGAAAACCTCTGGAAAAAATCGCCGGAAAAACCATGCTGGCGCGCGTCTGCGATATCGCAAAAAAAGCGGCAGATATTGTTGAGGGCGCAGAAATTCTTGTCGCCACGGAAGACAAGCGCATTGCCGAACATGCGGAAAGCTGCGGCGTGCGCGGCGTGCTGACCTCCAGCCGCTGCAAAACCGGCTCAGACCGCGCTTTGGAGGCTATCGCGCATCTGGAAGAAAAACCGGATTTTATTGTCAATCTGCAGGGCGACGCACCGCTGACCCCGCCGGATTTCGTCGCCGCCGTGCTGACGGAGTTTTACAGCAACCCCGATCTGGAAGTCGTTACGCCGGTCACGCAGCTTGACTGGGAGGCGCTTGATCTGCTGCGGCGGCACAAGCAGGCTACGCCGCTGAGCGGAACAACCGCGATTATCGGCAAAAGCAACGAAGCGCTCTGGTTTTCCAAAAACATCATTCCCGCCATCCGCGACGAAGAGGAGATGCGCAAAAACAAAAAACTCTCCCCCGTCTTCCGCCATATCGGCATTTACGGATTCCGCTCCGATATTTTGAAAAGATTCGTGCGCCTGCCGCAAAGCCGTTATGAAATTCTGGAAGGGCTTGAACAATTGCGTATGCTGGAAAATAATATCAGCATCCGCGCCGTTCTCGTGGATTACAAAGGCCGCCCTGCCATGTCGGGTATCGATTCGCCCGAAGATATCCTGCGTGCCGAGGAACTGCTGAAACAATACGGAGAAATCGCGGCATGAGCGCAGAAACAACGCTTTTAATCGCCCGCCACGGCAATACATTTTCCGAAGGCGAAACGCTGCGCCGCGTCGGTGCGGGAACGGATATTCCTCTGGTCGCCTCCGGCCGCCGTCAGGCAAAACTGCTTGCCCTGTTCCTGCAAAAGGAAAACCTGATTCCGGATATCGTTTACTCAAGCCATCTGAAACGCGCGGTGGAAACGGCGGAGATCATTCTCGATACGCTGGACATGACGGAAACGCACGGCATCCGCCGCGAGGATATTTTCAACGAAATCGATTACGGCCCCGATGAGGGGAAGCCGGAGGCCGAAGTACTGGCCAGACTCGGCGCAGATGCCCTGAAAGCGTGGGATGAAGATGCCGTCGTGCCTCTGGGCTGGAATGTCCTGCCGGACGAATTGATACAAAACTGGCTGGATTTCGGTGAAAAAATCACAGAGATTTTCAAAGGACAGAAAGTTCTGGTCGTGACCAGCAACGGCATTGCACGTTTTGCCCCCTATCTGACAGGAGATTTCGAGCATTTCAAATCCGTCCACAATATCAAACTGGCCACGGGCGCTGTCAGCCGGTTGACACATGACGGAGAAAAATGGCGGGTCGGCTTCTGGAACACCCGGCCGGAGAAAATACTGCAAGCCGCTTAAAAAATAAGAAAAAGAAAAAACACATGATTTCCGCCGAAGACAAACATCAGATTTTCACCCTGTTCATGAAAGCCGAAAACGGTGATGCCGTGAAAGCCGATCCCGTTCTTTATGTGATCGCCGGCGGCATCGGTGCGGGAAAAACCACCTTCCGCAAGGAAAGAATCAAAAAAGGCCGGCTGCCGGAAACGGCGGTGCTGCACGACCCCGATTCCGTCATGACGGCACTGCCGGGCTATAACCGGACATTGGAAATTTCCTGCGATCCCGCCCATGCGTTTTCGGAATGGGAAATGCCTGCACGGATGCTGGCCGAAGAAATTCTTTCCGCCGCCATCTGGATGCGCCGCGACGTGATTTATGAGCGCAGCTGCGCTCTCGACACCGCACCGGAATTTCTGCGCACTGCCAGAGAAGGCGGCTACCGCATCGACATGGCGCTGATCCATACCGATATTGATACCGCCATCGCCCGCGCCCGTCACCGCGAAGAGATCGAAGGCCGCCACACTCCGCCTGATCTCGTCCGCGAACGCCATACGGCACTGCTCAATCTCTGGCCGCAATACCGTGACCTTGCCGATAATGTCACCATCTATGACAACAGCGATTCTGCGAATCCGTTTCAGCCCGTTTTTACGGCAACCGGCGAGGATGAAACCGTCTATGCCGACGGCATATACCGGCGATTCTTCTGCGCAAATAACTGATTTTTCCGCGCATTTCCCGAAGTATAAAATTTGACATATTGCTAACCGGATTTTAACCGTATTCTGTCACAATAAAAGAATGGGGGAGGTATGATGCAGCCCCCGTCTTTGTGCAACCAAACTTAACAACCAAAATGAGGTTATGATCTAACGCAGCGGCATCGGGTTTATATTCACCCGGTGCCGCTGTTTTTTTGTGTTCTATCATCAGGACTTGGCGTGACGCACAAAAAAAGACGCGCTTTTAGGCATCTCTCTTGACAGTTTTTTAAAATTGGCATAGTTATAACCGTTCCTTTAAGGGCGGTTAGCTCAGTTGGGAGAGCGACTGGTTTACACCCAGTAGGTCGGCGGTTCGAGCCCGTCACCGCCCACCATTTTCCCCGTATCATATTTTAAAGATTTTAAAGGCTGCGGAACAGGTCATCCGACATCACGCCGGAGGCCAGTGCGACAAGATAGATCGGCAGCACCGTCCACAGCGTATCGGCGGGCACCCATGTTTTTCCTGCATCGCGCTGGCGGATGTTTTTTGCGCCATCGGGGTTGTAATACAGATAATAATCCTCGATCCGCCAGAACCCGACGGCCAGCGTCACAAAATTCAACACGGCGATATACTGCCAGCGCAGCTTGAAGAAAATCTCCGGCATACTCCCGAAAATCAGATAATAAGTGAACGGCGCAGCCAGCCAGCAACAGAGAAAAATCGATAAAAACAGCGAGCTATTCGCCCACAGCCGCAAATCGCGGTCATTTTGCGGAATATTTTCCCTTTTCGGCTTGTAACCGCTACCGTAACGCTTGCCCAGCATATACAGCCCCCCTGCCGCCAGCGCAAACAGGCTGACACCGCCGGCCTGAAACAGCGTGCTGCCGAAACTGCCGCAGAGTTTTTCGCCGGCGCGGCAGGCAATTTCCATCGACAGGCTGTGCATATCAAGAAGAAAAATCTTTGCCGCCGCCAGCACCGCCATAAAAACGGCGGCATAGCGCAGCAGCAGGGAATCACGGCAAATCCCGCGTTTGAGCACATAGGCGGAGAAAAAAAGCACCAAAGGCGCCGCCGCATAATACATGAACAGCGCAAACGGGATGCAATATATCCAGCACAGCATCAACATGGGAAAAAACCGGAAGAATTGGACGGCAAAAACGATCACGGGCTGTTCGCGGCGCAGCCTTCTTATCCCTCCATGATAGAGCATTGCCGGAAAGAAAGCGATAGCATAATGACAAGGCGGGAAAAACCTGTTAAAGTCGCGCCGTAACAACGTAAAATTGAAGACCATGCCAGAACAGCATATTGAAATCATCCGCTATGATTGCGGCTGGGGATGTCGCGATTACGGCTGCGAGGACGGGCCGGATGCCGTCGACGCCGCCTCTCTGACGGCGGAGCTTGAAAAGCTCGGCCATCGCGTCACATGGCACCCGTCCCTGAATATCCGGCAGCTTGGCCGCCATGACGAAATCAATGACAAAGATGCCGCATTGCCGCTGGTTGCCGAGGCCTCAAAACGCCTTGCCGATGCCGCGCAAAAAGTTGTAGAGGCCGGACGCGTTCCCGTCATTCTCGGCGGCGATCACAGCTCTGCCATCGGCACATGGTCGGGGATTATTGCCGCACATAACGCATTTGAAGAATTCGGCCTGATCTGGCTGGACGCACATCTGGACGCGCATACGCCCGAAACCGCACATGAAGGCAAATGGGGCGGCTGGTGGCACGGTATGCCCGTCGCCTGCCTGACGGGTGAAGGCGTGGACGAGCTGACCGCCATCGCTACGCCGCGCCCGAAAATCAATATGGCGCATTTCAGCCTTTACGGGGCGCGCAGCTATGAGCCAAGCGAAGATGAATTTATGCAACGTCACAACGCCCGCGTTTATGAAATGCCTGAAATAAAAACCCGCGGCGTTGCCGAAACGCTGGCCGAGGGCATAAAAAACGCGACCGACGGCACAAAGGGATTCGGCCTGTCTGTTGATCTTGACGGTTTTGATCCCGCCGATGCGCCCGGTGTCGGCACGAACGAAAAAAACGGCCTTGATGCGGAAGAAACCCTCAAAGCTCTCTCCGGCCTTGCCGCACATCCGAAATTTCGCGGCCTTGAAATCGTTGAATACAATCCGCATAAAGACAAAGACGGAAAAACCGCCAGACTTATCAACGGGATTCTGCTTTCTGTTTTTCGTGTTTAGGGATTGCAGTTGCCCGGAAGCTGCGCCATACTGAAAAACAGCGGAGAAAAACAACAAAAGCAAAACGGCAGATCTTGTTTCCATGCTCAAACTTCTTGCACATATCGGTGTTGTTGTCTGCACCATCGGCGGATATATGGCGATGGGCGGAAAACTCGCGGTCCTGAACCAGCCTTTCGAGCTTGTTATCATTCTCGGCACCGCAATCATGGCTTTTCTGATTGCCAATTCCATCCCGATCGTCAAGCACAGCATCAAGGACTGGCTGTGCATCTATAAAAAGCCGAAATACGGCAAGAACGAATATCTCGAACTTCTCAGCATGCTCTATACCGTTTTCCGCATGGCGCGCACCAAAGGCTGGCTGGCGCTGGAGCAACATATCGAAGACCCGAAAAACAGCGAAATCTTCCAGCAATTCCCGAATTTTTACAAAGAAGAACGGGCGATGACCTTCTTCACCGATTATCTGCGTATCATCTCGCTTGGTTCGGACAACCCCTATGAGCTGGAAGCGCTGATGGATGAGGAACTCGACACAATAACCGAGGAACGCAACCACACCGCCCATGCCGTACAGACAATGGCTGACGCTCTGCCTGCGCTCGGCATTGTTGCTGCGGTTCTGGGTGTGATCAAAACCATGGCCTCCATCACCGAACCGCCAGAAGTCCTCGGCGCGCTGATTGGCGGCGCACTGGTCGGCACGTTTCTCGGTGTCTGGCTCTCCTATGGCTGGGTCGGGCCGATGGCCAACGCCATCAAGGAACGCAACGATGCCGAAATGAAATATATTCACTGCATCAAAGTCTGCACTATGGCCTATCTGCAGGGCGCAGCACCGCAGGTTGCGGTTGAATTCGGCCGGAAAATTCTTCTGCAAGAAACCCAGCCCAGCTTTAACGAGGTGGAAGAGGCGACGCAGGCCGTCAGCGTCCCGGCGGCATAAGAAAGGCAGAAATTTATGGCCGACGACGAAAAAGCACCAATTATCATCATCCGCCGGAAAAAGAAAAAAGGCGATGCCCATCACGGCGGTGCATGGAAAGTCGCCTATGCCGATTTCGTGACGGCGATGATGGCGTTTTTTCTGCTGCTCTGGCTTTTGAACGTCACGACGGATGAGCAAAAGGCGCTGATTTCCTCCTATTTCTCTCCCGCCGATCCGCGCATTGCCACCTCCGTCAGCGGCAGCGGCGGCGTTCTCGGCGGGTTGACTGTCTCGCCCGAAGGCGCGATGACCGAAAAACTCGAACCTGTCGTATCTTTCCCCGGCACATTACAGCCCGACGGCACGACCACCCGCCCGCGTACACCGGAAGAACTGGAACAGATGTCCGACGGCGACCTCGAACGCGAATTGCGACGGCGCGATGAAGAACGTTTCCGGCAGGTCGAAGACCAGATCCGGCAGGCCATCGAATCCGTGCCGGAATTGAGCGCGCTGGCGGCAAATCTGCTGATTGACCAGACACCGGAAGGGCTGCGCATCCAGCTTGTCGATCAGGAAGGCCGGCCGATGTTCCCGCTTGGCCGTTATCAGCCGCTGCCCGAAGCGCAGTTGCTGCTGCAGCTTGTCACGCATGTCGTGATGGATTTGCCGAATATGATCTCGATCCGCGGCCATACGGATTCCCTGCCCTACGGGCCGGGGGCGGCCTATACGAACTGGGAACTCTCCGCCGACCGCGCCAATGCCAGCCGCCGCTTTATGCTGGAGCACGGGCTGGATTACCAGCGTATTGAAAACGTCATGGGCAAAGCCGACCGCGAGCATCTGGTTCCGGACGAGCCAGATTCGCCGCGCAACCGCCGCATTTCTATTATTCTGCTGCGGGAATCTCTGGTTCCGGGTCTGTATAAAACGGAAGAAGACAGTACGGACGATACCCGTCCACCGCGTCAGCAAGAGCAGCAACAGCGCAGCCCCCGGCGCGAACAACCCCGCCCGCGCGAGCGCGAGGAAGGTATTATCTATTTCCCTTAAATGGCGGTATTTTCTGTAGAACAGACGGTTTCTCTGCGGATATGCTCTGCTCGACTGCCGTTTCGGCTTTTTGCGGTGGCGGCGCTTCCTGCCGTGCCGGATCAACAGCAATACTGGCCGCCGTAAACGCCGCGTAAATTCCCAGTGCCGCAATGCCCTGCCAGCGCTTGAGCGTGCCCTTTTT
>SKHU01000180.1 GCA_007116755.1 Alphaproteobacteria bacterium | reverse complement strand
GGATCGGGCGATGTGAAATATCATCTGGGCACATCCAGTAACCGCGATTTTGACGGCAATGTCGTGCATTTGTCGCTGACGGCAAATCCGTCGCATCTGGAGGCCGTCAACCCTCTGGTGGCCGGAAAAGTACGCGCCAAACAGGATCAGCGCCGCGACAAGGAGCGCAAGCAAGTGATGGGGCTTTTGCTGCACGGCGATGCTGCGATTGCCGGGCAGGGTGTTGTCATGGAAACGCTTATGATGTCGGGGCTGCTCGGCTACGGTACGGGCGGTACGCTACATATCGTTATCAATAACCAGATCGGTTTTACCGCGTCACCGGAAGATACACGGTCGGGTATGTATTGTACCGATGTGGCCGGTATGATTCAGGCACCTGTCTTCCATGTCAATGCGGACGATCCCGAATCCGTTGTGCATGTTGCGCGGATTGCCATCGAATTCCGTCAGGAATTCGGCAAGGATGTGTTTATCGATTTGATCTGCTACCGTCGTCATGGGCATAACGAGGGTGATGAACCCGCATTCACCCAGCCTTTGATGTATGCAAGAATCAAAGACCATCCGACGGTGCGCACACAATATGCACGGCAGCTGGAGGAAGAGGGTGTCTTGGAAGACGGTGAGGCGGACGAGATTTATGATGATTTCAACCGGCAGCTTGAGATCGACTTCCAGCAGGCGGAAAACTATAAGCCCAGCATTGATATGCTCGAAGGGCATTGGAGCGGCTTGAAACGGGCGGAGCAGGGGGCGCGGCGCGGCAAAACTTCGCTGTCGGAAACCATGCTAGAGCCGCTGGCCAAAGCGCTGACAACCGTACCTGAGGAATTCAACCTCAATAAAAAAATTGCCCGCCAGTTGGAAGAAAAACGCAAAATGTTTGAAAGCGGCAAAGGCTTTGACTGGGCGACAGCGGAAGCAATGGCGTTCGGTACATTGTGTATGGAAGGTTTTCCCGTGCGCCTGTCGGGGCAGGATTGTGAGCGCGGAACGTTTTCGCAGCGTCATGCGGTGCTGATCGATCAGAAAACAGAAGACCGCTATATCCCGTTAAATAACATCGAAGGCCAGAAAGCACCGTTTAAGGCGTGGAACAGCCCGCTTTCAGAAATGGGTGTGCTCGGTTTCGATTACGGCTATTCTATGGCCGAACCGAACGCGCTGGTGGCATGGGAGGCGCAGTTCGGCGACTTCGTTAACGGTGCACAGATTATTATCGACCAGTTTATCAGTTCGGCGGAAGCCAAATGGCTGCGCATGTCGGGGCTTGTGATGTTGCTGCCGCACGGTTATGAGGGGCAGGGGCCTGAACATTCCTCGGCGCGGCTGGAGCGGTTTTTGCAAATGTGCGGCGAGGATAACTGGCAGATTGTCAATTGTACGACACCGGCGAATTATTTCCATGTTTTGCGCCGCCAGATGAAGCGGGACTTCCGCAAGCCGCTGGTTGTTTTTACGCCGAAATCGCTGCTGCGCAAAAAAGAATGTGTATCGTCGATCGATATGATGATGAACGGTGAAACCTTCCACCGCGTCTTGTATGAAGATACAAAACTGGCCGCCAATAAGGATATCCGCCGCGTTATTCTGTGTTCGGGCAAGGTGTATTACGATCTGGCGGAAGAGCGTGACAAGCGCAAAATAAAGGACACTACGATTGTGCGTCTGGAACAACTGTATCCGTTTCCGGACGATGCGTTGTCGGAAGAGCTTGCAAAATATCCGAATGCCGATATTATCTGGTGTCAGGAAGAACCCGAAAATATGGGCGGCTGGACATTTGTTGACCGCAAGATTGAGGCGGTGTTGACAAAGCTGAAGCATAAAACCTCCCGCCCCGTATATGTCGGACGCCGTGAAGCGGCTTCGCCTGCAACAGGGCTTTTGAAGCATCATCTGGCAGAGCAGGCGAAAATCGTTGACCGGGCGCTGACGTTTCGGGATAAATAAAAACCAAGAAGAAAAGTTTTAAAAACCGGACGGACTGTAATATAGACAATGGATACGCGCGAGTTAAATGCAATGGTGATTGAAGGAAACCAGAAGCTGGTCAAATCCTTCAAAACGTTCTTGAAACATGATGCCAGCAGCGGTATTCTGCTGCTGGCCGCAACGATTTTTGCCTTGCTTTTGGCGAATACGCCGCTCAGCACTTTTTATAAGGGGTTCCTTGCGATTCCCGTGATGGTGCAGTTCGGCGATTTTATCATCAATAAGCCGCTCTTGCTCTGGATCAATGACGGTTTGATGGCGGTTTTCTTTTTTCTGATCGGCCTTGAGATAAAACGGGAAATGGTGATTGGCGAACTTTCGACTGTCCGGCAGGCGTTGTTGCCTGTTATCGCAGCTTTCGGCGGTTTGTTGGTGCCGGCACTGATTTATGTGTATTTCAATTACGACGACCCGCTGGCGATGCGCGGCTGGGGAATTCCGGTGGCAACCGATATTGCCTTTGCTCTCGGCGTGCTGGCAATTCTCGGCGACCGTGCGCCGCGCAGTCTGAAGGTGTTGTTGCTATCGCTGGCAATCATCGATGACCTTGCTGCAATTATTATTATCGCCGTATTTTATACGGCGGAAGTTTCCATGCTGGCGCTTGCGCTCAGCAGCTGCGGCTTTGTTGTCGCGCTGATGATGAACCGTTTCGGGGTGCGGCGAATCGGCCCGTATATTCTGGTCGGTATCTTTATGTGGGCATGTGTTTTGCAGTCCGGCGTACATGCAACTTTGGCGGGTGTGGCTCTGGCCTTTACGATCCCCTTGCGTGGGAATCCGCGTGACGGCAGCGTCGAAAAACAGCCGCCGCTGGTCACGCTGGAACATGTTTTGCATCCGTGGGTGGCGTTTTTTATCATGCCGACTTTTGCTTTCGCCAATGCGGGTGTGGCCTTGGCCGGTTTCTCTATTGAGATGCTGACGGCATCCATTCCGCTCGGCATCATGACCGGATTGTTTTTCGGCAAGCAGATCGGTGTTTTCGGTTTTATCTGGCTGGCTGTGATGGCAGGTATTTGCCGCAAGCCGCCGGGTGTCAAATGGATTCAGATTTACGGTCTGTCTTTCCTGACCGGGATCGGCTTTACCATGAGTCTGTTTATCGGCTCGCTGGCCTTTGAGGATCCCGATATCGGGAGGCAGGTGCGTCTGGCTGTTTTGCTGGCCTCGTTCTGCTCGGCGACCTGCGGTTACTGGCTATTGCGCTTGACAGGAGAGAAAAACACGCAGGCCACGACAGAAAAAACAGAGCCGGATGTAGTAGCGCAGCAGAAATAAAATATAAAATAATAATGTGAAGGGCAGAAAAACATGGCGACAGAGATTATCGTTCCGTCTTTGGGGGAATCGGTCAGCGAAGCAACGGTGGCGCAATGGCTGAAAAAAGTCGGCGACACGGTTGAGGCGGACGAGCCTCTGGTCGAGCTTGAAACTGATAAGGTGACGCTGGAAGTCAACGCTTCTGCTGCAGGAACCATTAAATCCATCAAGGTCAAGGAAGGCGAGAATGTCGAGGTCGGCGCGGTTCTTGGCGAGATCGGCGAGGCCGACGGCAAAGCGGCGGCAAAAGATAAAGACGCAGACAAGAAGGCCGAAAAGAAATCTGAAGCGCCGAAAGCGGCCAAACTCGCATCAGAGCCGACAGCCAATGACGACAGCGATGCAGAAGATATATCGCTGTCTCCCGCCGTGCGCAAGCTGGTCGAGGATAATGATCTGGACCCGTCGAAAATAAAAGGCACGGGCAAAGACGGGCGTTTGATCAAAGGTGATGTGCTAGCCTATATGGACGGCGGCGATGAGGAAGGCCGGAAAGATAAAGAAGAGGAAAAAACGGAAACAGGCAAGCCAGAGGAAGAGGCCGTGCCACAAAAAAGCGGCGGCAGACGCGAGGAGCGCGTACGCATGACACGACTGCGCAAACGCATTGCCGAGCGTTTGAAAGAGGCGCAGAACACGGCGGCGATGCTGACGACCTTTAACGAGATTGATATGAGCGCCTGCATGGCGTTGCGCGCGCAGTACAAAGAAAATTTTGAAAAACGCCACGGTATCAAGCTCGGCTTTATGTCGTTTTTTGTCAAAGCCTGTATTCAGGCGCTGAAGGATTTTCCGGCGGTGAATGCCGAGATCGACGGCGACGAGCTGGTTTATAAGAATTACTATGATATCGGTGTGGCGGTCAGCACGCCCAGCGGGCTGGTTGTGCCGGTTTTGCGGGGGGCGGATGAAAAATCCTTTGCCGAAATTGAGGCGGGAATTACGGATCTGGGCACACGCGCCCGTGACGGCAAGCTGGAGATGAACGAATTGTCCGGCGGCACGTTTACAATTACCAACGGCGGCATTTTTGGCTCGCTGATGTCCACGCCAATTTTGAACCCGCCGCAATCTGGTATTCTGGGGATGCACAAAATTCAGGAACGCCCCGTTGCCGTAAACGGCGAGGTCAAAATCCGTCCGATGATGTATGTGGCACTGTCTTACGACCACCGCATTATCGACGGACGCGAGGCCGTGTCCTTCCTTGTCCGCGTCAAGGATGCGATTGAAGACCCGCAGCGGCTGCTTCTGGATTTGTAACCCGTACCGATCTCAATAAAAAACTCCCCGGCGGAAAAGTCGGGGAGTTTTTATTTGTTGCGTGCTTGCGCCGAAATTTTAAGATTGTCCGGGCTTGCGGCTTTGTTTGGCTGCGGCTGTAGCCGTTGCGCTTTGGCCGTTTTCATTGGCGGCTTTTTCTGCTTTTGCGGTTTCAAATTGCTGTTTTAGCGATTCAAAGATTTTGCGCTTGCCGTCTTCCGGTAGATATTCGACCGCATAGCTTGCTTTGCGGAAACGCTCGTTTTCATGGCGTGTCTGCAAGGAGTTCTCGCTCAATTCGGGCTGGAGTTGTTCGATATCCAGTTTGGCACCGCCGAAACGCGCTTTTGTACGGCGCCAGCCCGTGCCGATATTTTGCGGTGCGGCCAGTGCGAGAGAGACCGCTTTTGTCGCAACGGCAGCCACTGCTCCCGCAGCCAGAACGCCGACAGCAAAAGCGGGAACGGTCACAACCAGACCCGACAGAACCGCCGCGCCGATTCCGACGCCGATTTTACCGGCCAGTGCGGCCGTTCCGGCCATTGCCATGCCGTGTGCAAAAAGAGCCGTTCCGGCAAGATACCAGCCTGCGCCTGCGCCGACAATTCCGCCGAATGTGCCCCATCCGCTGTATTTTCCGCCTTCTTTCTTTTCCGTTTTGGGGAGAGATTCGTGGAAACTCCGCAATCCGTTACGGGCAACGATCCCGAGCGGCAGCGTGACAACGGCAGCATAGCCGGTCATTGCATGTTTATTGATGCCATTTTCGGTTTTGCGTGCCAGAGTGGCCGCCGCATTGACCGGTGCGTCATAGAAAATGCGTGAATAACCTTCGGCAATGCCTTTTAAGGTCAAGGCCAGCGGAACTTCTTTCAGATTTTCCAATTCCGCATCGGTCAGCGTTTTGTTGGTTTTCGCCATAAGTGTCTTCTCCATTCGGTTTTAAATTAAAATATTGATTGCAATAATTTTTATGCATGTCAGGCGGCTCGGCCTGTTTTTATTGTTCTGATGATTTGCCCGTATGCAGGACGGTGTTATAGACGCTCAAATGCAGATTGTCAATATATTATGTTATGGGGTGCGCGGGTATGGGCTTGACTTTTTTGTGTAGCGTGGTATGAAATATGACAAAATAAAAGCGGAAAAAAGGAAGAATACATTATGGCGGGACAGTCCGTACAAAATCAAAGACAATTGCGTATCGCAGAACAGATCAGGCATATTCTTTCTGCGGAAATACGCGAGTGTCAACTTTCCGACCCCGCATTGGACGGGCTGAACACGCTGACCGTTTCCGAAGTGCGCATCAGCCCCGATCTGAAAAATGCAACGGCTTATGTGACCAAACTCGGCGGGGGCAGTTTTGAAGGAAAAGACGGCTTTATGAAGGCGCTGAACGGCGCGTCTGCCTATTTCCGCAAATGTCTGGCGCAAGAGATGGATCTGCGCTATACGCCGCGGCTGAATTTTGTCTACGACAAAAGTTTTGCCGAGGCATCCCAGATCGATGCGTTGCTGTCCTCCGATAAAGTGCGCCGCGACACCCAAAAATAAGCCTCTGCATACCGATACGAACCGATATGGAACGGCAAAATGCTGTTGCACAGGCGTTAATATTATGTTAATATGCTTTTCCATAGGATTGATTTTGCTGGTACGGTAAGCAGGGCGGAATGATGGCGCAGGAACATTTGCAGAAAAATTTAAGGACATGGAAGGAAAATGCGGATGATATCTTCGCGGCGCAGCCCGAAGATCGCCGTGTGTATGACGCTGCGCGTATCGAAAAGATCAAAGCCATGCTGGCGGAAACGCCGACAGGGGCGGAAATCATCCAATGGACGCAGGAAAACGGCATCGACATCAAGCTTGATTATCAGTGCGAGGAAGCAGGGGCGGGCGGATATTACATTCCCGGCTCAAAAACCGTCTGTCTGAATGCGCATTTGCCGGACGTGCGGCTGGTGATGGCGCTGGCACATGAATTGCGCCATGCATGGCAGGGCGAAAAAGGGTTCTGCCCGACAATGTATAAAGATGTGCATAGCTATCTGAAGAAGTTCCGCTTTATTGAAGCCGATGCGGCGGCGGTAGAAATTCAGGTGACATCGGAATGGGTCGAACGGCATCCGGAGTTCAAGCCTGATCCGTTCCGTCAGGCCTGTCTTGATCTGGCCAAAAAACAGAAAGAGAACGCGCCGGAGGTATTGCGCGGCAAAGAAACGCTCTGG
>SKHU01000246.1 GCA_007116755.1 Alphaproteobacteria bacterium | reverse complement strand
GAAAAGCCGACCAGGCTGTTCCGTTTTTCGGCTATTACGGCAAAGAAGTTGATAAGGAAGCTTCGATGATGGCTATCGTCAAGGCCGCTGAATCCGGTTTGACGGCAATCAATGTGCACGGGAATAAAAAACAGAAGGAATATCTGGCGCGTCTGGCCGTTGAATACGGCCTAAGCGTGGAGAATTACGATACGTCCAAATTTGAAAAAGCCAAAAAGACAGAGGCCGACACCCGCTTTACGGCAGGGGTAACGGCGGGGACAGGGCAACAAAATCCTGAACCTGCGGCCGCCAGAACATCTGCTGCGCCTGAAGAAGGTGCGGGGAAAAAGGATCCTGATGCCAATCAGGCCGATAATATCGGAAATACAGAAAATACCAGTAATGTCGGCAATACCGGCAATACCGATAATGATGCATCCGGTACGCAGGAAGTTGAGGAGCGTAATGTGCAGGAGTTGATGGCCGAGCAGATGCGTGATCTGAACCGGCAGGCTCTGGACCGTGTGGCCAAAGGTGAACTCGTGATGGGAGTCGATAAAAACGGCAACACGATGTTTGCGTCAACACGTTTCGGCGCAACTCAGCAGCAGGGGGATGCACGCGAAATCCGCGTGGTTGAAAATGAAGCTCGACAAATTACGGACGGCAAGAAGACGCAGCCGGCTCTGAACGCGCCTAAACAACAACTGTTGCTGACTGCAGGTGAAACGCCGGAACAGAATCAGGAAAATACATCGGAAAAGGGAAAAGGGGCGAAAACCGGCGAGCCAAGAACATCGGTATCCCGCCATCTGAACACAGCGGCGTTGCAATCCGGTAGAACCGGAAAGAGCAGAAAGACCAAAGGAAAAGCTAAGGGCAAAAACGGAAAGCCGTCAGGGAACGGAAATCCGAACCGCAATCCACCCAAGACTCATGATGCACGGCAGCCCGGGCCGCCGAACAGGCAAAATATCGGCAATATACGCCACCAGAATCACAACCGTCACGGCAAAGGCGGGCGCAGGCCGCGCGGCTAGGGTCTCTTAATCTTTGCAGTTTTCTTCCATGAAAGGCTTGTTTCCACACGCCGGCCGCATTACAGTACTCTGTTGATAAAAGAGAACAGGCTGGAAAGGCGGACAGGGGTGAGTACGTTACCGTGGTGGATTTATGCGCTTTATGTCAGCTTCGGCAATGCAATCCGCTCCAATCTCAACAGCCATTATAAAGCCGACGGTGTGCGCGCACGCTTGTGGAGCAGTTTTGTCGGTGCTGTGTTGCTGTCTCCCGCGCTGTTTCTGGCGCAATGGCCGTCGAATATCGAATTTTATCTTAGCCTTGCGGTGGTTTGCGGTCTGTCCAGTATGCTTAGTGTCAAGCTGCTTGATCTCAGTGCGCGTTACGGCGGGCCGGTGGCAACGCTCAGCCGCCCGTTTCACGTTTTTTTCTCGTTTTTTCTCTGGGGCGTGATCGTTTTCGACGAAACAATCGAGATGATGTCCGATCCTTTCGTCGCAGCCGGCGTTATCGCGGCATTTCTGTTGGCCAGCGCGGCGCAGTTTTCCATGTATAAAAACGGGCTGGACATCAAACAGGCGCTGAGGGAGTTGATTATCGTGGCAGCCGGCGGTGCAGTGATGGCCGTTGTCGTCAAATACGGGATGATTTTTACCGATCATTTCACACAGATATTGCTCTGGGTCTGCCTGACACAAAGCGGCGTGTTTGTGCTGTCGTTTGTCAGAGCGCGACTTCGTTATTCGGTGGCTGAAATCTGCGACCGTCATATTATGAAGGCGGGAACCGTTATGGGCGTGATGAACGCCGCGGTGATACCGGTGCTGATCCTGTCTTTGAAACTGACGCCCAATCCGGCGTTTACTTCGATGATTTTTATGCTGGCAACGGTCTGGCTGATGATCTATTACAAAATCCGCGGGCAGGATGCGCGCGTCAAACCCGTGCAGATTGCCATGCTGTTATTCGCTGCTGTGTTGCTGATCGCATCCACCAATAAGATTTAGCCTAAAACCTGCTGCTGAAACGGAACATGCCGAGCGCTTCGGGCGATGCGTCTTTGATGTGTCCCGGTTCGTGCCGGAGGGCACCGCCGATTTTCAACTCGCCGAAATCGCGCCCGGAATCACGGAAACTGCCCAGCGGCGTATTGTACCAGCTTTGCAGATTGATCTCCCGCCCCGACGGCGCAAGGCCGATACGCTGTGTGTCCTGCAGAATATTGCCGTCCGCATCGCGGGCAACGGGCAGGGTGATTTCAGCTGTGCCGCCGGTAACGCGCAGTGGCTGGCTCAAAGCAATACCGAAAACACCGTCACGCCCAAAGGGCGGCTTGTCCCAGATCAGCGCGGCAGAAAAACTGTCGGAGGAAATATTGTCAAAGCCATTGATCAGTGAAGCGCCGCCCGTTTGCAGGGAGGACAGGCCGAACTGGTAATCGGCGCTCAGGCGGAAAGACGGCGCGATATTGTAATCAAAACCCAGACCGGCAAATACCGTGCTGCTGTCACCCGTTGCGAATGCGCCCGTGCCGCCCGTGCCGAACAGGCTGTTCCGTTCCAGCATCATGCCGCCGTGCAGACGACTGCGCCATTTTGCAGAGATTTCCCTGTCATATTCGGCGATGGCACCGACGGCGTTTTTGCCGTGTTCTTCGTCGAGCGGCGACGTATCAAGCCGTCCGTAAACACTGCCGACGGAAAATTTGCCGCCGGCAAGAGCCGTGCGGACTGAAAAACCGACATTGTCTTCGTCGGAGAACAGGCCGAGATAGCTGCTGCCCAGCGCGTTGTCGATCGCAATATCTCCTGCCGCAATCTTATTGGATGCAGCGCTGCCGAATTGCATCCGGACCGGCGTATTGGCATAGGCGGATAAATGCGTTCCTCCGCTGCCGGTTGTCAGGTGAAAATTCCTGATATCGGATTCTTCAAATCCGGGTTCGCCGTGCGCGATGCGCTGAAATCCGAATACGGTTCCGGTTCCGAAATTGTAAAACTGCGGGGCACTGCGGTTGAAGCGCCAGAAGGCGCGACGGGAATCAAAGCGGTCATGACCTCCGGCAAGAAAACCGGCCATGCTTTTCGTAAAGGCGCGGTTGTAATCGTCCAGCGTAATCAGGCGCGCATTTTGCAGCGCTACGGTCAGGCTGTCACCGAATACGGAAGATGTGTTCAGCAGGGATGTACCACTGTCCATACCTGCTCCGAAAACGGAAAAGCCGAGAGGTATGGAGGAAATGCCGATGCCGGTGAAGGCCTGATCAAGATCAAGCATACCCTGCCCGTGAATATCGGCATCATAATCGGTAAAACTCTGATCGGCAGTAGTCAGCAGAATATCAACAGCATCCTGTACGCTGAGGCCAAGAAATTCATCCATCAGCAGCGCCAGCGCGCCGGCGACATGCGGCGCAGCCATTGACGTACCCGACATTGCGCCCTGACCGTCAACAAGCCGGTCTTCCGTCGCTGTATCGTAAGGCAGGGTCGAGGTGATGGCCACACCCGGTGCGGCCAGACAAAAATCTTGCGCTATACCGCAATGGTTGCTGAACCCGGCAATCGTTCCGCCGCCATCGACGGCGACGACCACGAGCCAGTTATCCTGCAATGCGGGAAACAGCACCGGCATACCGCCCAGCGCGTTGACTTCGGGATTGCTTTCATTGCCTGCGGCGAAGACAATCGCAGCATCATGAATACTTATGGCATTTTGCAGGGAAGTGGATAGCGGGCCGAAAGCGATGTTGAAATCCGCCTGAGAGGTCAGGCCGGGATCGTCAATAAACACGCCGTCGCTGCCCCAGCTGTTGTTGATAATTTTTGCATTTCCTGTTGTGACGGCATAATCGACGGCATCGGCAAGGCGGCTGTTCGGCGGGTTGTCAGAGCCGTCTTCGAAAACGCGCAGGGGCAGAATCAAAGAATTATAAGCCACGCCGTGCATACCGATACCGTCGCGGTTGGCGGCGATAATTCCGGCGGCATGTGTCCCGTGCCCGTCAAGATCGACGGCTGTCGGGCCTGATCCGGCAAAAAAGTCAAAACTGTTCGGGGCGATGCGCCCGTCGAATTCGGGGTGGAGAGGCATGATGCCTGTGTCAAGGACAGCGGTGATAACATTGCCGCCGGTGCTTCTGTCATAGGCGGTATGCGCATTGATCGGCAGAAGCCCGCCCGAGGCCGCATATTCAACGTCAATGACAAAATCTGGATCACCGCTGCTGGTGGGGGGCGGTATCTGGTCGCTGCTGCTGTCAATAGCGGCGACCAGCAATGCGCCGCCTGCTCCGGCCAGAATTGCTGCGCCGCCCATGCTCAGATACATGCCGCTGCTGCCGATGGCCGAGGCTTGTGCGGCGGCAGCCGGCGTAACAGTCGCCGCCATGCCTGCACCCTGCGCAATAGCCGAGGCTTCGGCAACGATGGCTTCAGCCATTTCAGGATGGTAATAGCTCAAGGCTTTGACGGCCTCCAAAAGTGCTTTGTCCCCTTTTTGCGCGGCAGAGAGCAATTGCTGCCGTACCTGCGGGGAAATCGGTTGCTGCGGGGCATAATCCCAGACTTGAAAACCCGGTTTCGGCGGTGTCTGGTGCGGAATGGGGTGATGCGTTTGGACAGGTTGCGGCGCTGTGGCCTGCGGTTGAAGTTGAGGCTGAGGCTGAGGCTGAGGCTGAGGTTGATACTGTACCGGAGGCGGAGAGGCCTGTACGGCAGGACGCCACTGCGGTTGCGGAGCCGGCTGCGGGGCAGGTTGCGGAATATGTGCCTGCGGCGGAGGGCTGCTGTACGGGCTGCCGTAATGCGCGCCGTCACCGGTGATGATCAATGTCGGAAGTTCTGCCGAAGCCGGAGCGGTTGCGGCGGAAAGCGAGAAAATCATGCCGCAGGCAAAAAGCGCAGATTTAAATGCAGGGGATTTCATATCGGGCAGGCTCCTTATTTTGGCCGCGAAACGGAAAAAAGCAACTTTCAGCATAGAAAAAAACTGCTGTCACCGCAAGCGAGGGGTTACGTCATATAAAAAAATACCGTATTCTTTCCGGGTGGCTCATATAATAGGATTAGTAGAAGGATGCACCCCGTGAAAATGATGTTGCGTTTTTGTGCCTTTACTGCCGTATTTCTCGCGGCTGTTTTTTCTTTTCACATACCGGACACGCAAGCGCAGGATGTGGCTGCGCTGCAGAACGCGGCGGCAAATTTCCGCGCCGATCTGATACGTGATCACCGCAGCAGCCGGAATACGGCGGCAATTAAAACCGAACTGGACAGGGAATACGGGCGGCGTTATCCGCACCGTTACCGCATTGCGGAATTGCGCCGCGAATATATCGCAAGCGGCGAAACAGCGACGGAAGACTGGCTGATGCTGATGCGCGACGCTTCGGCGCTGCATAATTGGTGGCGGGACAACGCCTATCATCTTCCGGCCAATCTGCCGGATTCACGCGATGTCTGGGAGCCGGCTGAAAACGAGATCATCCTCTCCGGTTTTGCGGCGCTGGCAGCTGCCGAAAATGACAAGGAGCGCAATGAAACCTATCGTGAACTGATGCTTTTCCTTAAAGCGTTCAACGATCATCCGCAGGCGGGAAAGGGCGGATATAAACTGTTTGCGCTGGAAGCAGAGCTGGCGCGCCGCCTGCTGCAGGGCAATGACGTGCCGCTGCGCCGTGTGGCGCAGGAGCGGATAAAGACTCTGGAAACGCTGCTGACACAAAAAGTTTTGCGCAGCGAGGAAAAAACCGACAGCGATGCACCGCAGCTTTGTCTGCATTTTCGCCTGCCGCTGCCCGAGCGCGGCGTGCGCTATGAAGATTATATCCGTATTGCGCCGCATACGAAAATCACAGCAATTCCGCTGGGAGAAAGCGAGTTATGTCTGCGCGGTCTGGATTATGCCGCAGATTATGATATCCGCATATTGGCGGGGGTACCGACATCCCTGCGCATCGGCCGTGCGATGGAAGAAGACTACACGCAAAAACTGAATTTCGGCGACCGTGCGCCGCTGCTCCGCATGGCGGGCGGGCGCTATATTCTCGCACGTGATGCCGTACAGGGCATTCCGGTGGAAAGTGTCAATATTGAAAAAATGAATATCCGTATCGCCAAAGCGGTAACGGAGCGCGCTTTGCCGCACGGTGTGCAGGCGCTGGACAACCAGCTTTACCGTTATCAGTTTGGACAGTATTTCCACGCGACGGGCAAGCCTGTCTGGTCGGGAGAAATGGATGTAAAATCCGTCCCGAACAGAAGCGTCACCACCTATTTTCCGATTGAGGAGGTGCTGGCCGAACCCGAACCGGGCATTTACGCGATTGAAGCCGAATACAGAAGAAAAGATGATAACCGTGTGCTGGCCGATGCGCGGCAGTTTTTTGTCGTTACGGATATCGGCTTGACAACGCTGACGGCGGAAAACGGGCTGTATGTTTTTGCGCGCTCTCTGAAAACGGCAAAACCGGCTGCAGGCGTAAAGCTGCAACTGATTTCACGTAACAACACGGTTCTGGGCGAAGGGGTGACAGATCAGGACGGGACGTTCCGTTTTTCCGCGGCGCTGACAAAAGGCCGCGCGGGTCTTGCGCCGCTGCTGGCCACGGCAAAGCGCGACAATGATTTCGCGCTGATCCGGCTGGATACGTCCGGATATGATTTCAGTGACCGCGGCGTGTCCGGACGCGCCTATCCGGGGTCGGTCGATGCGTTTGCCTATACCGACCGCGGCATTTACCGTCCCGGTGAAACCGTGCGGATTGTTGCGCTGGCACGCGACAGCAACGGGGGCGCACTGCCCGATTTGCCTTTAACGCTGAAAGTCAGACGCTCGGACAATGTCGTGCATCTGGAGCGCAGT
>SKHU01000104.1 GCA_007116755.1 Alphaproteobacteria bacterium | reverse complement strand
ATCAGTTTTTCGCCCGCCTCTTCATCCAGCTTCATGGCGATCAGCCCGTTTTTGCGGATATTGCGGAACGCCTCCAGCGTGTTGCGGCGGATCGTGCCGTGCGAGGTGGCAAAGACGACATCAAGATTATCCCACGCCTCTTCATCCTCGGGCAGCGGCATGACGACGGAAATCGTTTCGCCTTTTTCCAGCGGCAGCAGATTGACAAACGCCTTGCCGCGCGATTGCGGCGTGCCGATCGGCATTTGATAGACTTTCATTTTATGCACGATCCCGCGCGAGGTGAACAGCAGCATCGGCGTATGGGTCGAGGCGACAAAAAGCCGCGTGACGAAATCCTCGTCTTTGGTGTTCATGCCTGTGCGCCCCTTGCCGCCGCGTTTCTGTGCGCGGTAGGCGGAGAGCGGCACGCGTTTGACGTATCCGGCATGGCTGACGGTGACGACCATATCCTCGCGCTGGATCAGGTCTTCGATATCCACTTCGAATTCGTTTTCCAAAAGCGCAGTGCGGCGCGGCGTGGCGTAATTGTCTTTGATCTCGAACAATTCGCCGCGCATCACGTCCAGCAACCTGTCGCGATCCGAGAGGATATGCAGATATTCGCGGATGCGGTCGGTAATATCCTTGAGTTCGGCAGCGATCTTTTCGCGCTCCAGCCCTGTCAGACGGTGCAGGCGCAAATCCAGAATGGCTTTGGCCTGATCTTCGGAAAGCCGGTATGTGCCGTCTTCCTCCAGCATATGCTGGGGATCGGCGACCAGCTCGATCAGCGGCGCAATATCGCCCGCCGGCCACGGATTTTCGCGCAGCTTTTCCCGTGCCGTTGCCGGATCGGGCGCATTGCGGATAATCGCAATCACCGCATCAATATTGACAACGGCGACAGCCAGACCCGCCAATGTATGCGCCTTTTCACGCGCCCGGCGCAGCTCATAGGCGGTGCGGCGGGTAATGACCACTTCGCGGAATTCTAAAAACGCCTGCAGAATCTGTTTCAGATTCATCATCTGCGGGCGGCCGTGATGCAGCGCCAGCATATTGCAGCCGAAGCTGGTTTGCAGCGGCGTATGTTTGTAAAGCTGGTTGAGGACGATATCGGCAATCGCGTCTTTTTTGATCTCGATAACAATGCGCACGCCGTCACGGTCGGTTTCATCACGCAGGGCGGAAATGCCTTCGATAATTTTTTCGCGCGCCACCTCGCCGATGCGCTCGACCAGACGCGATTTGTTCACCTGAAAGGGAATCTCGTGCACGATGATCGCCTCGCGATCGCCGCGCATTGTCTCGATGCTTGTTTTCGACCGCACGACAACCGAACCGCGCCCGCCGTTATAGGCGGAGAGAATGCCGTTGCGCCCGAGAATTTCCGCACCTGTCGGAAAATCGGGGCCGGGGATGATCTGTATCAGCTCTTCCAGCCCCAGATCGGGGTTTTCGATCAGCGCCAGACAGCCTTCGATAATCTCGCCGAGATTGTGCGGCGGGATATTCGTCGCCATACCGACGGCAATGCCGCCCGTGCCGTTGACCAGCAGATTCGGAAAACGTGCCGGCAGCACGCGCGGCTCATAGACCGATTCATCATAGTTGGGGGAGAAATCGACCGTGTCTTTATCAATATCGTCCAAAAGCGTTTCCGCGACTTTTTCCAGACGCGCTTCGGTATAACGCATCGCGGCAGGCGAATCGCCGTCCATTGACCCGAAGTTCCCCTGACCGTCCACCAGCGGCAGACGCATTGAAAAATCCTGTGCCATACGCACCATCGCATCATAAATGGCACTGTCGCCGTGCGGGTGGTATTTACCCATGACGTCACCGACAATCCGCGCAGATTTTTTATAAGGTTTGCTGCTGTCATAGCCGCCGTCCTTCATCGCATAGAGGATGCGGCGGTGTACGGGTTTCAGACCGTCGCGCACATCGGGCAGGGCGCGGCTGACGATCACGCTCATCGCGTAATCGAGATAGGAGGCCTGCATTTCGTCTTCAATTGCAATCGGGGAGATATTCTCCGACGGAGCATCTGTATGTGTCGTCATAGCGGATTTTCAACCTTTAAAGCTTGTTTCAGGCATATTTTTAGCATGTTTTCCCGCGCGGCTCAATCTTTCTTAAGCGCTTTTCTTATATGAATAAATGACTTGCATTCCAGATTATTATGGGGCATGGTGCTTGCGCGTTTAAGCGGGGGATTCCCCCCGTTGATAAAGTTTATTGAAAAAACCTTAAGAGAAAAACAAAGGAAAGAAGGAACACGCTATGACACAAACGGATATGCTGATTATCGGTGCCGGTGTTCTGGCTTTGCTCTACGGTCTGATGGCCGGATTCAAAGTCATGGGTGCGGATGCCGGTAACGCGAGGATGCGCGAGATTGCCGGCGCAATTCAGGAAGGTGCAAGTGCCTATCTGAACCGCCAGTATACGACGATTGCTATCGTCGGCGCGCTGGTTGCCGCATTGCTGGGTTTTCTGCTCGGCGTGCAGGTGGCGATCGGATTTATTATCGGTGCGGTGCTTTCGGGCGCGGCCGGATATATCGGAATGCACGTTTCCGTACGCGCCAACGTACGTACGGCACAAGCGGCGCAAAAAGGGCTTGCTCCGGCGCTGGATCTGGCGTTCAAATCCGGTGCGATCACCGGAATGCTGGTCGTCGGTCTGGGGCTTCTGGGTGTTGCCGTTTATTATGTGATCCTGAAATTTATGGGTTATGATCTGCGTGATACGCTGGAAGCACTGCTTGCTCTCGGCTTCGGTGCGTCGCTGATCTCGATCTTTGCCCGTCTGGGCGGCGGTATCTTCACCAAAGGTGCGGATGTCGGTGCGGATCTGGTCGGCAAGGTTGAAGGCGATCTGGCCGAAGATGATCCGCGTAACCCCGCATGTATCGCCGATAACGTCGGTGACAATGTCGGTGACTGCGCAGGTATGGCGGCCGACCTTTTTGAAACCTATGCGGTCACGGTTGTGGCTACGATGCTGATCGCCACCAGCGCCTTTTCCGAATCGGCTATTGAACAGATGATGGAACTGCCGCTGATTATCGGCGCGCTGTGCATTGTCGGCTCGGTTGTCGGCACGTTCTTCGTCCGACTCGGCGCGACGGAAAACATCATGGGGGCGCTGTATAAAGGCTTTATTGTCAGTGCGGTTGTTTCCGCCGGTCTGATCTATTGGGTCCTGAAAACTCAGGTCGGTATGGATGCCGAAATTCTGATGGCATCGGGAAAAATCATTTCCGGCATGAGCCTGTTTTACTGCGTGATGGTCGGTCTGGCCGTGACGGGTCTGCTGGTCTGGATCACCGAATATTACACCTCGACGGAATACCGTCCGGTGCGGATGATCGCCAAAGCCTCGGAAACCGGACACGGAACCAACGTTATTCAGGGTCTGGCGATTTCTCTGGAATCGACGGCACTGCCTGTCATCGTCATCTGCGGCGGTATCTTTATCTCCTATGATGCGGCAGGGCTGTACGGTATTTCGCTGGCGGCAACAACAATGCTGGCACTGGCCGGTATGGTTGTGGCGCTCGATTCCTACGGGCCGGTGACGGATAACGCGGGCGGTATTGCCGAAATGGCCGATCTGCCCAAGAAAGTCCGTCAGGTCACCGATGCGCTGGATGCGGTCGGCAACACGACAAAGGCTGTCACCAAAGGCTATGCGATCGGTTCTGCCGGTCTGGCCGCGCTGGTGCTGTTTGCCGCCTATACCGAAGAGCTGGATCACTATTTCCCGGATGTCACCGTGACATTCCCGCTGGAAAATCCGTTCGTGATCATCGGCCTGTTCGTCGGCGGTATGCTGCCTTACCTGTTTGCCTCCATGAGCATGACGGCTGTCGGCCGTGCGGCCAGCTCGATCGTGATCGAAGTACGCCGCCAGTTCAAGGAGATCAAAGGCATCATGACCGGTAAAACCAAACCGGAATACGGCCGTGCGGTCGATATGCTGACGCGTGCCGCCATCAAGGAGATGGTGTTGCCGTCGCTGTTGCCGCTTTTGGCACCGCCTTTGCTGTTCCTGGCCGTCTGGGGCGTATCGGGTGATATGGCTTCCGGCTTCCAGGCTGTCGGCGCGATGTTGCTCGGCACGATCGTCACCGGTATCTTTATCGCGATTTCCATGACCGCCGGCGGCGGCGCATGGGACAATGCGAAAAAATATATCGAAGACGGCAACCACGGCGGCAAGGGCTCCGAAGCCCATAAAGCCGCCGTCACGGGTGATACCGTCGGCGATCCGTATAAAGATACGGCAGGGCCTGCGATCAACCCGCTGATCAAGATCGTCAACATCGTTGCGATCTTGATGGTGGCCATCGTTGCCAAGCTGGTGGCCGGCTGATACAAGGCCACGGCAATCTTTTAAAGGAACGCCCCGCCTGTTTTCAGGCGGGGCTTTTCTGTTGCGGCGGAGATTTTCTGCGGGCTTGACTTACGGTGCGGTCTTATTACAATGATTTATTTCGCTTTTAACAGTAAGGTTTCGTTTTATGCCGCAACCGCCCCGCAAAAACCCGTCTTCGCCTGCCGATCTTCTCCGCAAGTTGAAAAAAGGCATCAAAACCGTTGCGGATGAAATCTCCGGTCACGGCGGCAGCCCGAACACGCCGGCCGGCATATTCGGCGGCAATGCGGCGGCAACCGAGGCAATCGGTGCTGTGCGGCGCGGCGACGGAGCGGCGCTGAAAAAAATTCTGGACGAAAAACCCGACGCACTGAACGGTTTTGATCAAAACGGCGAAACGCCGCTTTTGGCCGCGATCGACAAGGGCGATGCGACAACGGTCAAGCTGTTGCTGGATGCGGGGGCGGATCCGTCTTTGCCGCGGCGCAGCGGCGCGTACAGTGCAACGCTTGGCAGAACCTCTTACGGCGGCGGTTACGGTGCGGCGGAATTTGACCGTAAACTGCCCTCCGAAGACAGACCCTCGCCGCTGTTTCATGCCGCGGCCAAAGGATTGAAAGAGATTACGGAACTGCTGATCGACCGCAAGGCCGATCTGAAGGCGCAGAACGGCGGCGGCGCGACGGCGCTGCACGCGGCGGCGCAGCGCGGCCATACGGCAACGGTAAAACTGCTGCTGGACAAAGGCGCGGATGCACATTCTGCCGACAGCCGCGGCAATACCGCGCTGCATTACGCGGCGCTGTCCGGGCATCACGGCGCGGCGGAGGAATTGCTGAAAAACGGCGGCGATCCCCGCGCTATCAATCATCAGGGCAATACGCCGCTGCATTTTTCCGCACAAAGCCGCGATGCGAAGATGACGGCGCGGCTGCTGGCCGCAGGCGGCAATGCCGATACGGCCAACAATCAGGGCAAAACACCGATTGATCTTTCTATGCCGCAATTCACCGCCCATGCGGGCGCGTCGCTGCAAGGGTATTACGATACGGCGGCGGCACTGATTCGCGGCGGCGCGAAAATCGACCGGCAGGACAAAAACACGGGCGAGACGGTTTTGCACCGCGCCGCATCGGGCGGGCATATACCGCTATTGCGCACGCTGCTGGATAAAGGCGCCGATCCCGATACCGCCGCCGATAACGGCGATACGGCTTTGATCCGCGCAGTGCGCAATGCACGGGGCGGAAGCTATAATCGCAATTATGACGAGGCGGTTACGCTGCTGCTGCATTACGGCGCATCGCCCGATACGGCCGACGGTAAAGGGGAAACGCCGATTTTGCATCTGTGCCGCAGCGGCCGCGCCGATCTGGCCAAAAAACTGCTGGATGCGGGGGCGGATGTCAATGCCCGCGCGGTGGACGGTTCGACGCCGCTGACCGAAGCCGTGCAAAGCCGCAATACGGCGCTGGTGAAAATGCTGCTGGAGGCCGGAGCGGATGAGCGCGTCCAGAAAAATCCCGGGGAAACGCTGATCGAATACGCGAAAAAACGCAATGTGCCGCCCGAGATCGTCACGGTTTTGCGCGCATGGCCGCAGCAAAAACGCAAGCTGTCACGCGCATTTCAGCAACAGCGCCGCAAAAACCGTGATGGCGCACAAAAACAACATCAGCAGAATATCCGCCAATATACCCGCCGCGATCCGAAACAGGGCGGCGGTTGACAGTTTCACATATTCTAGGTATTCTCCGTTTTTTGTCAAAAACTGCGGAGCATTTCCATGTTCAATCTTTTCGGATCATCAAAACTGTGCGATCTGGCCGAAGACGGCGATCTGGACGGCGTGAAACGTGCGATTGCGCGCGGCGCGGATGTGAACGAGCGCGGGTTGTTCAAAATGACGCCGCTGATGGCCGCTGCCGCCAAGGGGCGGGAGGATGTCGTCGCCTACCTGCTCTCCCTGCCTGAAACCGATGTCGATACGCTGAATGCGGGCGGCACGACGGCGCTGATGACGGCGGCACGCGGCGGGCATCTTGGCACGGTGAAGCTGCTGCTGGCGGATCCGCGCTGCGATGCGAACAGGCTCGGTAAATGGGGCGGAACTGCTCTGATGAACGCAGCAGGCTTCGGCCATGCGGATGTGGTCGAGGAATTGCTGAAAGTGGAGGGGATCAGCCTTGCCGCAACCTATACCGATCAGAAATACTCCCCGATCACCATCGCCCGCAAAAACGGGCATGACGCCATCGCCAAAAGACTGGAAGAATTCGAAACCGCCCGCGCACAAAAACCGCAGAGTCAACAGAGCCGCAATCCGCGTGGCGGCGGGATGCGGCCTTAAAATCCTTCCTTTTTTACTTCTTGCAACCCGTTTTGCATCTTTCAAACGCGCAAAAAAAAACCGCCCGGTATAAATACCGGACGGTTTCAGGGGGCGTGGAGGAAGACTAAGCAGCTTTGGCTGATGAAGTACAGCCGCAGTCTTTTTCAAGCTGCTGTAATTTTTTT
>SKHU01000109.1 GCA_007116755.1 Alphaproteobacteria bacterium | reverse complement strand
GCGCTGGCGCAGTCTGTTTTGCAGGCGGTCGATCGGCTGATCCATAATGTGTCCAATGGTTATGTATTTTATTTAAGGGAAGCAGATACTAGCAAATCGCAAGGCAAAAGGGAAGAGGCCGCGCGCAAAAAAACGGATAAAAAACAAAACCTTATTTTTATGTAAACCTTATTTACCGTCGCCGGGCGGGTTTTGCCACGGGCGGGATTTCGGCTGGCGCAGATTGTTCAGATAGCTGTCGGGCAGCGGTGTGTTCGTCATGTCGGAAATGGTTTTGATGCGCTTGTCAATCGGCGGATGCGTTGCGAACATGCCCATGAAATTATGGGAGTTCTCAATACACATCTGCTGGATGTCATCGGGCATATCGTCAATTTTGTCGCGTCCGGAAATGCGCATCAGGGCGCGCATCATCGCATCTGGGTTTTTGGTCAGTTCCACGGCACCGGCATCGGCGAGATATTCGCGTTTGCGCGACAGGGCAAAACGGGTCATAATGGCAAAAGTATAGCCGATCACCAATACGGCCAGCGCAATCAGCAGCACGGCACCCTGGCCTTTTCCGCCGCCGCTACTGCCGCCACGCCGTCCGCCGCCGCGCATGCCCATGCGGCGCGACCGTCCGCCGTAAACCATTGAGCGGTAGATCATTTCGGCGAAAAAACCGATCATGCCGACAAAAATCACGCTGATAATCAAAAGCCGGACATCGCGGTTTATGATATGTGTCAGTTCATGCGCGATGACGGCTTCAAGCTCGTCATCCTCCAGCTTGTCAATAATGCCCTGTGTCAGCGTGATGGTGTAGGTTCTCTCGTTAATGCCGCTGGCAAAGGCGTTCAGCGCGGGAGAGTTGATAATCTCGAAACGCGGCATCGGCAGGCCGCGCGAGATACACAGATTTTCCAGCATATTGTAAAGTTTCGGATATTCCTTGCGTGTCACGGGGCGTGATCCCGTCGAGGCGCGGATTAGCCGCGTATGCGAGAAATAGGCAATTGTAAACCATGTGACGGTAAACAGAATAATCCAGTGCAGATGGCGCAGTGTCAGGTCAAAACCGTGTCCAAAGGCTTCCCGCATATTTGCGCCGGCCATATCCGGATTATATCCCGGCGCGACAAAGGACAGAAATACCCAGACCATGACAAACAGCAGTACCGGATAAAACATCAGCAGTAATACGGATTTGATGGTATTGTTATAGACATGCGTCGCAAGGCCGACGGCGCTCATAGCCATGATGAAAATATCCCGTTTATGTCGTTTTTGTATTATTTTTCATTCTTCTTTAAAATTAGCCGTAAAGGTGCAGGGAAAGCAAGATGAAAACGCTCTGCCGCGACAGGCGGAAATCAGGCCGCGCAAGGCTATGAAAAATCAATCCGGAAATTTTTGTTGACATAATAACGGGGATTTGATAGGTTAACGATGTGTTAACGGAAAGTGATTCTTTAACACGAAGAGAATGTCCTTAAAAGGGACTGAAACAAGAGGTTTTTTAAAGGCGCGCAATGCCGCCGAACAGGGACAAACAGTTTCACAAAGTCATGTGAAGGAGAAGATGATGGCAGGACAAGAGGGTGGTCAAACATACAGGTGGTATCCTGTTCTCGGCACGGATTGCCGTACGCTGGAATTTCGTAACGTTGCAGGGGATGATTTTGAACGCCAGCTTCGCCTGCATAAAAAACAGAATGAGGCCATTCGCGAGCTTGCCAAGGAAATCGGCGTTTTTCAGGAAAAAGAAAAAGAATTCGAGCTGGATGATGTCAATGACATCGATCCGGAAAAGCGGCTGGTGGAAACCTATGAATACTGGCAGGCCTTCCATGACGGACAGGATGCAAACGGCAACGACACATGGGCGGTGCAATCCGTAGAAACCACGGTTCTGCAGGACGGCACGGTTCTGGAAGTGCCGCAGGATATTGCGATCGACAATCGCGGACTGACACCGATGGAGGCGGTCAGCAAGCTGGCGGCTTTTGAAGCAATCGCACTGGAAGATCAGGATGTCTATGAACTGGTCGGTGCATCTGACAGCAAAACCGTAGATCAGCTGCGCGAGGAAATGGGATATGAGCATTTCAAGGCGTTCGGCGAGCGGGAAGGTTTGCTGTTTGACGCGCAGGATATTACCCCCTATGTACGCCAGAACGAGCGTGTTCTGCCGCGCGGCGGGCGTTTCAAGAAGATAGACCGCGAAGCGGCCGACAAGCGCTGGAAAGAAGGGCGCGACAGAATCGCAAATGCACAGGTGGATGCGCAGTCGCTTCTGGACGGTGTTGTGGCCAATGCGCCGAAAACCGCGACGATTGACCGGGTGCTGCAATCCTATAAAGCTGTTGATATTATGGATGAATTCGCCCGTAAGGTCGAAAATGCGCGCTCCAATCTGGAAACTTATGTCGAGCGCTATAAACACAAAAATCAGGGCGAATATATCGAAAACGCCACGCTGTCGCTTGTGGACAAGAAAAGCGGTGCCTTGACGGTTCTGCAGCAGTTAAAAAGCGAGCGCATTCTGCGCGATACGACGGAATTCGAGCGTTTCGTGAAGGAAGCCCATATCGCTTGCATGGTGATCCACGGTCAGGCGATGCTTGATATGCTCGGCCGCGGCGCGTTCGATGATCAGAAAGAGCGTCTGGAAGTGGAAAAAAGCCTGCGCCAGCTTGAAAAAGACATGGAAAAACAGGCCACGACTTACGGTCTGCCCAGCGACACAATCAGCAAGGCGAAAAACGCCATGGCCACGCCCGGCGGCCCGAAAATGCCGGAATTGCTGAAAAATTATTTTGTGCATTACAAACAGCGCAAGACGGAATACGAAAAACGCCGCGATCAGGGTTTTATCCCCGAGGCGGAAACGGCTCTGCCGCCGACGCGAAAGCTGACGGTGCGTGCGCCGAAAGGCATGTCAGGTTAGAAAAAGGAGACGTGTGCGGAATTTTATGAGACATTTTTTCCGGTAAAAACTCCGGAAATCCATAGGGCTCTGGTATTGTAGGAAACTTTCCTTTTGACGTTTTATGTCACTTCTTTGTTTCTCCTGTTCCTGTTGTTAAGAGGGGGGTAGAAAAAATACCGGAGCCCCACCAGTTTCAAAAAGCGCGGCAAAATGCCGCGCTTTTTCATTTTAAATAGTTTACTCTCTGTGGAATAATAATGTGTCAGGTATAAAAATTAAAAGGCGGAGAATGGTAATTTGAAACCGTATATTCAATTGAAAAGAATTTGGGATGATGATGATCTTGTAGAATTGGGGGTAACGGTATGTGACGGAAAGTCGCTGTTTTCAAATACTGTTTATGCAAGCCGTTATGATATCAAAGAGACCGTAAAAAATATGGAAACTTTCAAAAACCATATCCATGGCGGAATTTATGATCTTAAGTTTGGAGCATTCGGGCATGAATATGCGGGTGGCGGGTTTCAAGCACGGCTACATTTTTATGAGCAAGGAAAAGGAATTTTGTATATTTCCACATATCAGCAGTCAGACAGCCAAGACTTTAAGGGGAATCAAGTTGCCAGCGAAGCGTATATGTATTTAAAAACAGAGCCCGCCCTTTTTGACCGTTTTATTGCGGATTTTGAAGCTTTGAGCGCAGACAACAGCAAAGAAGCGAATATGGAATGCTTGCAGTGACGGACAATTGAACTGTTAAGGTCGGTGTGAAAAGACGTTATGGGCTATAAGGCAACAATTATTGAACAGATCACAGAGGCTTTTGCCGATGTTCAGTACCCGGGCGACTGGTGTCTGATGGGGAGCAATGAAGGTGATGAGCCGTTTGCAACAGCAGAGGCATTCAAGGGAAAAACCGACCGCTATGCCATAGACCCTAAATTGCTTGATGAAGCGCCGAAGGGTTTGAGTAGTGCGTTGAGTTTTTTCTCAGACGAAGCATTTCGCTTTTACCTGCCCGCATATATGATTGCAGACCTGCGCGGTGATTTGAGGGAAGTTAATGTGGTCTTCCACCTGACACACGGTCTTGACGATAAATCACGTGAAAAGCTTATTAACTCGAACCGTTATGGGCAACGAACATGGTTTGAGAGTAACAGCCATAAATTTTCAATTTTTACGCGTGAGCAGGCGATCGCAATTGTCATATATCTAAGGTTTAAAAGGAAAAAAGACAAATTCGCGCGCGCCGAGATTGATCAAGCGTTAAGAAGCTATTGGAATGGAAGAATAGTTTAAATATTTTGCAAAAAATGGATTCCGGATCAAGTCCGGAATGACTAAAGGGATGTATTTCTACATCCCGCGCTTGTCGTTCAACATCTCGCCGTCATCGCGAGCCGCTGTAAGCGGCGTGGCGATCCAGAAAAGTGGCGGGCATTATAGAGTGTGGATTGCCGCGTCACTTACCGCTCCTCGCAATGACGGGTCTGCGGGCGGTAATTCGTGCGCCCTTTTTCGTTTACAGCGCTTTCCCGTCCTGATATGGTGCCGATGCGCGGAAAACTGCGGCTTTGACGTGATTCTCCGTGTGCCGCATCCGGGTGTTTTAAATCAGGGTTTTAAAAAATGGGAAACAGACCAATGAAAATTTTGTCCGGAACCAGCAACCAGCCGCTGGCCGAAGCGATCTCGACCTATCTCGGTATTCCGCTGACCAAACTCTCTATCCGCAAATTCGCCGATGACGAGGTTTTTGTCGAAATTCTTGAAAACGTCCGCGGTGAGGACGTTTTTGTCATTCAGCCGACCTCGAAACCGGCCAATGACTATCTGATGGAACTGCTGATTATGATCGACGCGCTGCGGCGCGGCTCGGCGCGGCGGATTACGGCGGTGATTCCCTATTACGGCTATGCGCGGCAGGATCGCAAAACCGTCTCCCGCTCGCCGATTACCGCCAAGCTGGTCGCCAATCTGCTGACCGGCGCAGGAGCAGACCGCGTTTTAACAATGGATTTGCACGCCGGGCAAATACAGGGATTTTTCGATATTCCGCTGGACAATCTGTTCGCCGCAGGGCCGGTTTTTCTTCCGGCGGTTAAAAAGCGCCGCAGCGCCCGCCCGCTGACGATTGTCTCCCCCGATGTCGGCGGTGTTGTCCGCGCGCGGGCGATTGCCAACAAGCTGGAAGCCGGATTGGCAATCATTGACAAACGTCGCGAAAAAGCCGGTATTTCCGAGGTGATGCATGTGATCGGCGAGGTGGACGGCCATGATTGTATCATGGTCGATGATATTGTCGATTCCGCCGGAACGCTGTGCAATGCTGCGGTGGCGCTGAAGGCGGAAGGGGCGTCCTCCGTCCGCGCCTTTGCCACGCACGGCGTGTTGTCGGGGCAGGCGGTCGGCCGTGTTGAAGGTTCCGAAATCGAGGAGTTGGTGATTACCGACAGCATCCGCGTGCGCGAGGATGTCGCGGCCTCGAAAAAAATCGAGGTGCTGACCGTCGCACCGCTGATCGGCGAGGCGATGCTGCGCATCAGCGAAGAACGCTCCGTCTCCAGCCTGTTCGAACAAAACCTGCCCGCCACAGCGTAAATTGCGGCAAAAATCGCGGCGAAAGACAAGAAAAAGCTTGCATTTTCATGCGTAAATCGTTTAAATGCGGCGTTATTTCGTAAACCCGTGCGGTTTGGCGCGGTCGAAACCATGTGGCAATCCGCACCCCTGGAGGCGGTTGCCGTTTTAAAAACCGAAAAGAAGGATAAAAGACAATGGAAAAAATTCAACTGGAGGCGCAAAAGCGCGACGGGACCGGCAAGGGGGTGGCCCGTGCATTGCGTCGTGAGAAACGCATTCCCGCCGTGATTTACGGCGATGGAAAAGAACCCGTACTGATTGCCCTTGAAGGCAAGGAAGTCTTTAAAGCGCTGCACAGCGGCGGCTTTTTTACACAGGTTTGCGATATCGATATCGACGGCACAAAACATCTGGTGCTGGCACGTGACGTGCAACTGCATCCGGTCAACGACCAGCCGATGCATGCCGATTTCATGCGTGTGACCGAGAAAACCAAAATCTGGGCGAATGTTCCGGTACAGTTTATCAATGAAGACAAATCGCCCGGTCTGGAACGCGGCGGTCTTTTGAATACGATCATGCACGAGATCGAGCTGTATTGTCAGGCAACAAAAATTCCGGAAGCCCTGATTATTGATCTTGAAGGTCTGGATATCGGCGACAGTGTACCGTTCAGCGCCGTACAGGTTCCGGCGGGGGTTGAAGGGGCGCTTGATCCCGAAACAACCGTTGCGTCTGTTACCGCACCTGCTGCCGTCCGCTCTGCCGGTACGGATGAAGAGGGCGAAGAGCTTGAAGGTGAAGAAGGCGCCGAAGGTGCTGAAGGAGCCGAAGGCGAAACCGCCGAAGGTGAAGGCGAGAGCGGCGGCGAGGCCGAAAACGAGTCTTAAAACCGGACGGGTTCGACAATGTCTGAACTGCGGATGCTGGTCGGGCTTGGCAATCCCGGCGGAAAATATGCCGGTAACCGGCACAATATCGGTTTTATGGCGGTGGACGAAATCGTCCGCCGCCATCGTTTTTCTGCGTGGCGCGGCAAATTCAAGGGCGAATTTTGCGACGGCGTGACCGGCGGTGTGAAAACTCTGGCGCTGAAACCGCAGACCTTTATGAATCTGTCGGGGCAGTCGGTGGCGGCGATGGCCGGATTTTACAAGATTTCGCCGGAAAACATCATCGTATTTTATGACGAGCTTGATCTTGCGCCCGGAAAGCTCCGCGTCAAACAGGGCGGCGGGGCCAACGGCCATAACGGTCTGCGCTCGCTGGATTCGCATATCGGCAAAAATTACTGGCGCGTGCGTCTGGGGATCGGCCGTCCGCAGGATCGCGACCATGTGACGTCCTATGTTCTGGGCGATTTTTCCAAATCCGACAGAAACTGGCTG
>SKHU01000198.1 GCA_007116755.1 Alphaproteobacteria bacterium | reverse complement strand
GGAAAACACGCAACTCTGGGTGATCTCGCACTCGCAACTGCTGATCAAGGCCTTGAAAAAATCACCGGAATGCCATCTGATCGAGCTGGAAAAAAATCTGGGCGAAACGCAGATCAAGGGGCAAAAACTGCTGGATCAGCCCCCATGGTACTGGCCTGATGCAGCTTAAGAATGACATTCCGCCCCGCCGCATCATAAAAAAAGCCCCCGCATTTTCAGCAGGGGCTTTCTTGTATTTCTTGGCGCATAAGCGGGGTTTTTAGAAACCGCCGCCCAGCTTTTTGTTGCCGCCGCCGCCGAAGCCTTTGCTCGGAGGTGTTGCGGGGCCTTTTTTGTCGCCACCGTCGTCAAAAAAGCCGCCGCCGATACCGGGGCCTTGCGGCGGTTTTCCGTCAGCACCCGGAGGTGCGACATCGACATGAACCGCTTTGAGCGTGTTGCTGTCTTTATCGACCTCAACGCGTACGCCCATTTCCACGACCTGATTGGCATCATTGAACGCATTGACGAAAAGATCGTCCAGCTTGCTGTCCACGCCGCGTACGGCAGAGGCGAAATCAATCTTGTGCTTTGCCGCATCACGTCCGCCGACCATCATGACTTTCTGTCCGGGCGGCAGCTGTTTGGCCATATTGGCCAGTGATTGCAGACCGCCGACCATCAGCGCCAGATTGGCGCGTTTGCTGTCATCGGACATGCCGGCGATTTTGTTGTTTTTCTCGCTCGGATAGGCTTCCATATCCAGAATTTCGGATACAATGCCCGAAACCTTTTCGCCCAGCGCCGACTTGATGTTTTCGTAATCTTTCGGCGAACGCACCGTTTCCAGAACCAGAATGGCGCTGACGACGTTTTCCGCGGCCGGATCGCTATCGGCAACGATTTTCGCCGGCTCGATCACACGGGCGGAAAAATCCTGATCGCGCGTGGACATCAGCTGGTTTTCGACCTGATCCTTGATCTGGTTGATCGCATGTTCCTGCTGTTTTTTCAGCTGTTTGAGCTGCTCTTCATTGTACTGGCCGCTGCGTTTGATCATTTCAAACTGCTGGTTCAGCTGCGCCTCGATACTTCTGTGCGCCATCATCAACTCTTCGTCAAAACGGCGGATATGAGACTTCAGCCCCAGATCGAAGGCTTTTTTGATATTTTCATTTTCCGGCAGGCCGGTGTTCTTAAAATCCAAAGCTTTCATTGCGTGTCTTCCTCCTCAAATTAGCGGTTATTTTACATGTGCTTTTCAGCGTTTTTCCCCGACCCCGCAGCCGGAACACCCCGATATTCAAGGGCGTTTCACTGATTCTTTTCAGAATTATGTTATTAAACGATGAGGAAGGCTATCATGCCGTCTTAGGGAAAACAAGAGTTTTTTACGAAAAATTAACGAATGGAAAATTTGCCGTCAGAACTTGCCGCCGCACATGCGCGACAGGCGGTCATACTCGGCTTTCGTATCTACGGCCTGCTGGCGGGTGCGACGCACGGAATTCATCTGCCCGACGACACGCTGCAAAGCGGCATTTGCCGATTCCAGCATCTGCGCGCGTACAACACCGGCACGCAAAGCCGGTTCCGGCCCGACAACGCCGATTCTATAGACTTCATCCAGAACCGCGCGCCGCATCTGCGGCGCGTATTCCCGCACAACGCGGCGATCCACCTCGACATGGCGCAATTCGTGATTGAGTGTCGACTGATATCGGCAGCGATTGTTGTTATGCTCGCTGGCAATATAAACGGTCGGCGCGCTGCGTACCGTAATCGTTACTGTGTCGAACCACAAACAGCTTGTCGCCGTTCCCGGATGGGTTTCAACGGAAAAATTCGCGTAAATCGACACATCAATCCGCCCTTCCGTCAACCCGCTGATCCGCGTATGCACATCCGCACCGTAAGGGGAAACCGTATCGATTTGAAACCCCTGCAACTGCGCCGAGCTTCTGCTGTTATCATACACGATAGGCCGCTCGTCGATTTTGACGTCAACGGAGGTCAGCGGCCGATGGCGGCGGCAATCATGCCGCGCGGGCAGCTGTGCTTCAATAAAATACGGTGCGGGCTGTTCAAGCGCGCTTAATATCGCAGGATCGAAAAAAAACATAAAACCGGCCGGGCCTCGCCTTCCTTTGCTTGCGGGTTCACACAGATTTTACTTAATTTTATTTTAAAGGAAAAACTTTGCCGATTACTTAATAGACCGCCAACATCTCACTCGGCGGCGGAGCTTTTACGGCAAAACACTGATTTTCCGGCCTTTTTGACTTTTGCCGTCGCGCGGCCGAAACGCAGAACGTTTTCGATTCTGCGCTGCAGGAAATCCTGCGTCGCGGCAAAATCATCCGATTCGTCACGCAGCCAGAACGCCGTCGTCGTGCCCATCACGCCTGAAAGCAGCATGCGCTTGCTGTAATGGTTGTAATCTGTGGCGGTATCCCCCGCCAGATGCCAAATTTCATCCGCCGTCGCCCAGATCATGCGCGGCACATACGGCGCGCGCAAAGGATGCGCCATAAACCGCACCGAATTTTTAACGGCCTGTTTATGCGGCATCAGAACGTCAAGACGGGTTTTCACACCGGTAAAAATTTTCTCCCGCACTTTCATTTCAGAAAATTTCGGCATTGCCGTAATTTTTTCCGCCATGCGCCGATCCGCCCAGCTTGAAAAATACAGCGCCGCCTCCAGCGCATCGGCAAAAGGCAATATCCCCTCCCCGTCTTCGGCAACGGCTCTGCGCAATACCGTATCAGACCAGCCCTCAAACCCGAAACGCGGCAGAAGTTGCAGCAGTGCACGGTCGCGGATCTCCGTTTGATCGCTTTTTTGCTTTTTTTTCATACTTCCTGCCTTGCGCCTATTTACCTCTTTGCAATTACGGCTATTATAGTGTGAAGTCCTTTTACAGTATATAAAGAAAAGATTATAAAAAACAAACAGGGCAAAAGGAACAGGGATATATGTTCGGACTGGGTTCAACGGTTGAGGATATTGCAAAACAGGTTCTGCTTTTGCATGACGACGGCATACTGGTCTTTGATCACAATATGCGCGTAATTTTCGCCAATCACGCGGCGGAGACGATTTTCGGCTATACGCAAAGACAGATTGCAGGTCTGCCGCTGAACGCTTTTATCCCTGACCGTTTTCATATGCAGCACGGTGTCTTTGTCGATGAATTTGCGCGCGAGGAAAACCGCGTCAAATATATGGGCGAGCGCACGCGCAAAATCATCGGTCAGCGCAGCGACGGCAGCGAATTTTATGCCGCAATCACCATCATGCGGCCGCCCGTCAGCGGCAAACCGGCCTATGTCGCCATCGTCCGCGACCAGAAAGTCACAACAGACAATGACCGTGAATTGCTGCGGATCGCCGCAACCGATCCGCTGACCGGCGTTTTGAACAAGGACGAATTCAGCGCGATTGCGGAAAAAGAGGCGCTGCGCTCCAAGCGCTACAGCCGCCCGTTTTCCGTTGCCGTCATCCATCTGGATGCGCTGGAAAAACTCAATGAAGAACACGGCTACAACGTCGGCGACCGCGCCCTGCAATGGGTGGCAAAAATCTGCAGCAACACGCTGCGCAATGTCGATATTTTCGCGCGCTGGTCGGGGCCGAGTTTTGCCGTTCTGTTTCCCGAAACGCCGGTCAACGGCGCGGAGATTATCGCCCGCCGCCTTGTCAAAATGATTGCCGATGACAGCTTTAAACATCAGGAGCAGGAGATCAAAACCACGATCAGTATCGGGGTGGTCGGCTATGACGACCGCAAGACCCTTCTGGACGAGGCGATGCGCAACGCGGCCGCCGCACTCTCCGATGTCATCAAAGCCGGCGGCAATGATGTGAAGATTTTCGACCACAGTGCCGGTACATAACGCCCGTTCCCGCGAAAGGCGAAAAAGGGGGATTTGCGCATTTTTTGCGTTTACTTTGCACAGAAAAATGCGTATAACGCTTTTTGATATGCCCAAGTAGCTCAGTTGGTAGAGCGGAGGACTGAAAATCCTTGTGTCGGTGGTTCGAATCCGCCCTTGGGCACCACTTTTCCACATATTTCCTGACATTAAATTTCAAATAAAGCGCTGAATATAAAGAATAAAAAGAGCTTCACCCCTTTTTATTTCTATCGCATAACCCTCAGTTTGGTATACAAAACGGTATACTTTACGGTATACTGAAGTTATGGGTTTGTTTTGCGAAAGGCGGGTTTCCAATGTCCGATTATCTGATTGAACGCAACGGCTGGTTCTATTATTTCCGGCGTGTTCCCAAACATATCCGCGCTTACGATTCGCGGCGGCATATAAAAATCTCTTTAAAAACCAAAGACCGGGCAACAGCGCGGCGGCGGGCGACGATCCAGAATGATGTGATTGAAAAATTCTGGCGCAATCTGGCCGCCTCTCCGGATGCGCCGCAGCGGCGCGACGCACTGTATAAAAATGCGGTGGACACAGCGCGGCTGCACGGTTTTGTGTATCGGGACATTGCCGATCTGTCGGAAAATGCCTCTGCCGCCGAGTTGGTTGACCGGCTGCTGGCGCTGAAAGAATCCGAAGGCAAAAACCCGCAAAAAAACGAGGATCTGGAAGCGGCGCTGCTCGGCACGGCTGATGCGCCGAAAGTGCTGCTTGGCGATATCTGGGAGATTTACCGCCCGAAGATCGGCGACCGTCTGATCGGCAAGACGGATCATCAAATCCGCAAATGGGAAAATCCGCGCAAGCTGGCGGTGAATAATTTTATCAAGGCCGTCGGCAATAAAAACATTCTGGAGATCACGCGTAAGGACGTGCTGAAATTCCATGACTGGTGGCTGCTGCGCGTTACCAAAGAGGGGAAGAAACCCGCTAGCGCCAACAAGAATTTCCGTCATGTGAAAGATATGATGGATATTGTCTTTACGGCGCTGGATATAACGCCTGTTCTTGATGTCGAAACATTGTTTGCCAAGATCAAGCTGAAAGTCGTCGATGACAGCCGAAAATCCTATGAAGCCGATTACGTGCAGAACGTCTTTCTCGGCAGCGATGCCTTAAACGGCCTGAATGACGAAGCGCGGGCGCTGATCTATATGATGGCCGACACCGGAGCGCGTGTTGCCGAGATTACCGGGCTGCTCCCCGAAGATATCCGGCTGGATACGCCGATTCCGTATATCCATATCCGCTCGAATGCACGGGGCGGGTTGAAAACGCTGCATTCCGAGCGGCAAATTCCGCTGGTCGGTGCGGCGCTCCACGGCGCAAAAATGTTCCCGCAGGGGTTGGAGCGCTATGCCGGTGGTGATACGGCGTCAAACGTCATCAATAAATTCCTGCGCGAGAATAATCTTAACCCGTCTGAGGGCAATTCGCTCTATTCGCTGCGCCATACATTCAAAGACCGCTTGCGCGACGTGCAGGCACCGGAAGAGGTTATCGACAATCTGATGGGGCACAAGTCACGTGGGCCAAAATACGGGCGCGGACATATTCTTGAAACCAAGCTGGAGTGGCTGAACAAGATTGCGTTCCAGTCACCGAAAACGTAAAGTGCTAACTATGGCATCAGTGAAAACTATAAGTGCGATATGCGATGCAACACTGATCTTCCGCGTTTCCATCTATGAAGACTGGCGCACAGACGGCGCGTGTATCCGTGAAATAGAAATCACACCGGAAAAAACGCTGGAAAATCTGGCGCAGGGCATTATCCGCGCCTTCGATTTTGACTTCGATCATGCTTTCGGCTTTTACAGCAGTCTTGAGGATTACTACAACGATGCAGAGGAGCGTTACGAGTTGTTTGTCGATATGGATGCCATGGACGGCGTTGAAACCGAAAACCGGCACGGCGGCAAGCTTGACGCAAAATACCTTATAACCGTTCTGAAGGACATGTATGGACAAGAACACGATCTATTATAAACAGGTGGGGCTTTTGCTGCGGGTATCCCTGTATTCCACAGAGATATTGAAACATTAATAAACCGAGCCGTATAAAAAACTATGCCTTTGTAAACTTCCTATGCAAGGCAATAAGTGGTTCATAATCGAGATTATCCGCTGCCCGCACAGCCTTTAAGTAGTCATCACGTATAGGACTTTCGCCGGTTATGCTTGGCCACTCCGTCGGATTCCTCCCCTGCTGTTTCAGCCATATATTCGCCAGCAGACGCGACCAGCGTCCGTTCCCATTCTTGAACGGATGAATCTGTACGGCTTTATGGTGCAACCGAGCAGCCATTTCAATCGGGTCAAAATATTGCGGCCATTCCTGCAGGTCATGCACGAGCGCCGCCAGCTCCGGCACAATCTGGTGCTTATCAACACCGATCTGCGTATTCTGCGTGCGTGTCTGCCCTGCCCAATCCCAGACATCTCCATACATTTCACGATGCAGGCGGAGCAGCCACTCATAAGTGAATGGTGCCTTTTTAGCGGATGGCACAGAGGCAAGATATTTCAATGTTGCCTTACGAACGTTCTCCTCTTCCATCTCGTCAACAAGATTCCGTGAAGGCTGCGGATACTTTTTCGTATGCTTGAATCCATCCAAATCAGGATAGGGCGTTTCGCCTTCGCGCAATGTCCAGCCTTTCACCATAACCCTTATCCCCACAATGCCTGCTTCGAGCCGCTTAGAAGCTCATTGATGGTTTTATGTAGCATATTTTGATACGCGGCAGGACTAAGCCCCTGCCCCTCCAGCGCAGAGTTACCACGCACGAGCCGCATAATCGCCTCGGCTTTCTTCTTGGCCTGCTCACGACGCATTGTTTCTGCGTCAACTGCAATTCTTGCGCCAAGAACAACGCCGAGCACCTGCGCAATCGCCAGAACATGCGCAAAATGGGCAGACGGATGCTTGCCGGACAAAATCCTTTGCACGGTCGGCTCCGATACACCACTGCGTTCGGACAATACAGAAATATTCATCCCCAGATGATCTTTCTGCTGCTTTAAATGCTCTATAATGCCATGATAGGCTT
>SKHU01000196.1 GCA_007116755.1 Alphaproteobacteria bacterium | reverse complement strand
TCCAGCGCACCGCGCATGGTGCGGGATTTGTCCAGCACGTTGAAGGCGGCGTAAAGCGGGTGGACGACTTTGTCCATCAGCGGCGCAACCGTTTTGTCGGGATTGCCGTTTTTTGCATCCTGCAACTGTTCGTATGTCAGTCGCGCATGTGATTTCATCACGCCGCGCACGAATTTATAGCGCAAAAGATCGCCTTTGCTGTTGATCCATAAATGCACGGCAAAACAGGCGCGCGGCACATCCGGCATCAGCGAGCAAAGATCGTTCGACAACTCTTCCGGCAGCATCGGCACGACACGATCGGGGAAATAGGTCGAATTGCCGCGTTCCAGCGCATGCGCGTTCAGCGCCGTGCCCGGCCGCACGTAATGCGCGACATCGGCAATGGCAACAATGATGTGCCAGCCGTCTTTGTTGCGGGAATCCGTGTCCGGTTCGGCAAAAACCGCATCATCAAAATCGCGCGCGTCCGCGCCGTCGATGGTCACCAGCGGAATATCCTGCAGGTTTTTGCGTACGCCGTCGGGCGGCGGCACTTTTAAATCGCTTTGTTTGAGCTCCTGCACAACCTCCTCGGGGAAGACATTGGGAATGCCCTGCTGGTAAATGGCAATCAGGCTTAAAAGTTTCGGGTCGTCCTGCTGTCCCAGAACTTCGACGATTTTGATGTCGCGCCCCGGCGGGGCATAGGCGGCAACAAGATCGTTTTCCCTTATATCTTTCAGATATTGCTGCGGTACGGGCAGCGGTGCGGGGTTGCCGCGTTCGACAGGGAAGAACAGCGCCGCATCCTCGCGCGGGAAATGAATCGTGCCGACAACATATTCGCCATGCGACTCGCGGGAGAAATGTTTGATGATTTTCCCCTCATAGGTCTTGCTGCGGGTTTTGGAGCGCTGGATTCGCACCAGCGCTGTTGTACCCTCGGGATTGGCGGTTTTCCCCGCTTTCAGGATAATCAAAGGCGGGCGGCCGCTGCCG
Source organism: Alphaproteobacteria bacterium (assembly GCA_007116755.1). Lineage (GTDB taxonomy): Bacteria > Pseudomonadota > Alphaproteobacteria > Micavibrionales > CSBR16-224 > CSBR16-224. The sequence goes on along the minus strand of SKHU01000196.1, from coordinate 6,030 downwards.
TGCCATTTTTCCGGCTCGGCCAGCCATTCGCCGTCGGCATTGACGGCGGTGATTTTCACAGTCGTGACAGGGGGCAGGGATTCGGGCGGCGCATAGGATTTGCTGCGCGTCTGTTCCAGCCGTCCGTCTTCGGTCAGCGCTTTCAGCAGCGTTTTCAGCGCAACGCGGTCTTCGCGTCCCTTGATCTGAAAGGCGCGGGCAATTTCGCGTTTGCTGACGGGAGAGTCACTTTCCTTGACGAAATCAAGGATATCCTGTTCTTTTGGGAATTCCGGCAATGTCTTTATAATCCTTCACTGATGCAGCGTTATTTTTTTCTGTCAGTGTATAGGAGTTTTGCCTGAATGGGAAGGCGGTGCGAAAGGGTGGCTGCGCAGCGCGTCATGGTGTTTGCGGTGCTGCATGGTTTCGACAACGTCATTGATCGCATCCTGCACATGGCCGATGACCTGTATTGCTGCGCCTTTGTTCAGCGCTGTCAGCGACAGGCAGGCGGTCTGGTAATCCTCCCGTGCTTTTGCAAAAAGCGGGTTACGGGCGTAAAACTGCGCCAGCCGGTTCTTTTCCTCTTCCGGCATGTCACTGTCCATATCGATATCGACGCTTTCCAGCGCGTAATCGAGGTGATAGCGCATGACATTCTGCGCGGCCACATCCAGCTCGTGCAGTCTTTGCTGTGCCAGAGTCGTTGCGCCGTCCGGCACGTAATTGAGGAAATACTCTTTTAAAGGGTCGGAAATCAGGGAAAAATCACGGGCGCGGCTTTTTTCCGCATTCTGTTCGAAATCCGCACCGATTTCGCGTTCCGAAAGGCGGGAGCCGGTCTTTTCGCCGCCCCGCTTATCCTTGGTATCGCTCATGAAAGCCCCGCTTTCCCCGCGTGCAGCCATCGGCAAGCGGCAGATTTTTGTTGCATATAACCCCGTGTTTCTATATTCATAATATCACGAAAACACTAATAAAAGGGAAAGACGAAAACGGCGATGTCCGGCACATCCACCAGAGAGGAAACGCATTACGACGTGATTGTGATCGGCGGCGGCCATGCGGGTTGCGAGGCGGCGGCGGCAGCGGCACGCACGGGCGCAAAAACCTGTCTTCTGACCCATAAAAAAGACACAATCGGCGTTATGTCCTGCAATCCCGCCATCGGCGGGCTGGGCAAGGGGCATCTGGTGCGGGAGATCGACGCGCTGGACGGGCTGATGGGGCGGGCGATTGATGCGTCGGGCATTCAGTTCCGCATGTTGAATGCCAGCAAAGGAGCGGCCGTGCGCGGCCCGCGTGCGCAGGCCGATCGCAGGTTTTACCGCGAAGCGGTGCAGGAGATGATTTTCAACCACGAGAATCTTGATGTGATCGAAGCGGCGGCGGAAGATTTGCTGCTGGACGGCGATGTCCTGACAGGTGTCGTGACAGCTTGTGGCAAAACGCTGCGCTGCGCGGCAGCCGTGCTGACAACAGGCACGTTTTTGCGCGGCATTATCCATCGCGGCACGGAACGCATTCCTGCAGGGCGTATCGGTGAAAAACCGGCCATCGGTCTGGCGGAAACGCTGGAAAAATTCGATTTTCCACTCGGACGGCTGAAAACCGGAACACCGCCGCGGCTGGACGGCAAAACCATCGACTGGGCGGTGCTGGAAGAGCAAATGGCGGATGAAAACCCCGTGCCGTTTTCCTTTCTGACGGAAAAAATCACCGTGCCGCAGATCAGCTGTCACATTACCTATACGAATGAGGATACGCACAATATTATCCGCGAAAATCTGCATGTCGCGCCGATCTATTCGGGGCAGATCAAAAGCTCGGGGCCGCGCTATTGCCCGTCGATCGAGGATAAAGTCGTGCGTTTTGCGGATAAGACGCGGCACCAGATTTTTCTGGAACCCGAAGGTCTGGACGATGATACGGTTTATCCGAACGGCATTTCCACCTCGCTGCCCGCCGATGTACAGGCGGCGCTTTTGAAAACAATCCCCGGTCTGGAAAAGGCGGAGATTCTCGTGCCGGGCTATGCCATCGAATATGATTACATTGATCCGCGCGCTTTGCGACATACGCTGGAAACACAAAAAATCTCCGGCCTGTTTCTGGCCGGACAGATCAACGGCACGACCGGCTATGAAGAGGCAGGGGCGCAGGGGTTGATCGCGGGGGTCAATGCGGCGCTGAAAGCGGCAGGGCGGGAGGGTTTTACACTCGACCGCGCCGAAGCCTATACGGGCGTGATGATTGATGATCTGGTGACGCTTGGTGTGACCGAACCCTACCGCATGTTCACGTCACGTGCGGAATATCGTCTGTTGCTGCGTGCCGATAATGCCGACCAGCGCCTGACAGGGCGCGGCATTGCCGCCGGATGTGTCGGAAACCTGCGGACGCGGATTTTCACGGAGAAAATGCAAAAACTCAAATCGGCGCGCCGCCTGATGTGTGACGAATTGTCGGAAACACCCCATGCGCTGGCGTTGCGCGGTATTGCCGTCAATCAGGACGGCCAGCGCCGCAGTGCGTTTGATCTGTTGCGCTATCCGCATATCTCTTTTGATATGCTGGCGGAGATCTGGCCGCAACTCTCCGGCATAGAGGGCGATCTGCGCGAACAGATTGAAATAGACGCGCAATATCAAGGCTATATCCAGCGGCAGGAGGCAGATATTGCCGCCTTTCGCAAGGATGCGTCCCTGAAACTGCCCGAAGACCTCGATTACACGGCCATCGGCGGGCTGTCGCAGGAAATCCGCCTGAAATTCACAACCCACAAACCGAAAACGCTGGAAGCGGCAGGGCGCATTTCCGGCGTGACACCCGCAGCGCTGACGGCGCTGTTGCGCTTTGTCAAAAAATCGGCCTGATTTTCATGGATTATACGGAATTTTGCACAGCTGCCGGATTCGATGTTTCACGTGAAACATTTTCGCGTCTGGAAACTTATGCGGCGCTGCTGGAAAAATGGCAGGCAAAAATCAACCTTGTCGGCCCGAAAACGCTTCCCGATCTGTGGCGGCGGCATTTTCTCGATTCGGCGCAGCTTTTCCCGCTGATTGACGACAAAAACGCGAAAATTGCCGATTTGGGCAGCGGCGCAGGGTTTCCGGGGCTGGTGCTGGCGGTGCTGGGTTGCGGGGAGGCGCATCTGGTCGAATCCGACCGCCGCAAATGCACATTTCTGCGCGAGGTGGTGCGTGCCTGTGATTTGTCTTCTGTCGTCACCATCCATAATTGCCGCATTGAAGAGGCCGGGCTTGAAGATGTGCAGATTGTGACGGCGCGGGCGCTGGCGCCGCTTTCCGCGCTATTGTCTTATGCAGAGCCAATGCTGGCGGCGGGCGGGGTCTGCCTTTTCCTAAAAGGCGCGGGCGCGGCGGATGAAATCGAAGAGGCCGCGCAGGGCAGGGATTTTTCTTCTGCCGAGTTTCCGTCCAAAACCGCAGAAGACGGTGTTATTTTACGGGTTTCGAATCTGCGCAAAACGTGAAATGTTTCACGTGAAACATTTTTAATCTGGAATTGCCGTGAAAATTCCTGTATCACTAATACCCATCATGACAGATCAAAAAACAGAGCGAAAAGCGAAAACCCATTTTATCAGCATCGCCAATCAAAAGGGCGGTGTCGGCAAAACCACAACCGCGGTCAATCTGGCCACGGCGCTGGCCGCTGTCGGGAAAAAGGTTCTGCTGGTCGATCTTGATCCGCAGGGCAATGCCTCGACGGGGTTCGGCATCGACCGTGCCGCGCGGGAAAACGGCGCGTATGAAGTGCTGTTCGGGGAATGCGGCGTTGCCGCAGCAGCGGTGGACACCCGCGTGCCGGGTTTGTCCGTCGTGCCGTCCTCGGTGCATTTGTCGGGCGCGGAAATCGAGCTGGTCACGGTGGAAAAACGTGAATTCCGCCTGAAAAACGCCTTTGCGGCCGAAGATGTCAATCTGTTTGATTGTGTGATTTTTGACTGCCCGCCCTCGCTTAACCTGCTGACATTGAACGCGTTGGTGGCTTCGGACGGTTTAATCGTGCCGCTGCAATGCGAATTTTATGCGCTGGAAGGTCTGGCGCATCTGGTGCGCACCATCGAGCGTGTGCGCAGCGGGTTTAACCCGTCTTTGAAGCTGGACGGTATTGTGCTGACAATGTTTGACAAGCGCAACAACCTGTCGGGACAGGTGGAGGACGATGTGCGCGCCCATTTCGGCGACACGGTGTATAAAACCGTCATTCCGCGCAATATCCGCATTTCCGAAGCACCGTCTTTTGGACTGCCGGCAATTGTTTACGATATGCGCTGCCCCGGCTCGCAAGCCTATATCCGGCTGGCGCGGGAAGTGCTGCGGCGCAGAAAAGCGGAGCGTGACAACAAAAGAAAACAGGAGGCGGCTTGATATGGCACAGGCAAAGAAAAAACGGGGATTAGGGCGCGGCCTTGACGCGCTGTTTCAGGACGGCGCAGCCGATTACACCGAATTCGCCGCAGGGCTTACGGGAGAAGAAGATGTGTCCGGCGAGGCGCTTGTCGCGGCGGAAAAGGCAGGCGTAAAAATCCGCGAAATCGCCATTGCCGATCTTCAGCCGGGCAAATACCAGCCGCGCCGTCATTTTTCCGAAGAGAAAATGAAACAGCTGGCCGAATCCGTGCGTGCGCATGGCGTGTTGCAGCCGTTGCTGGTGCGCCCTGTTGCAGGCGGGAAATATGAAATCGTTGCGGGGGAGCGCCGCTGGCGTGCCGCGCAGGAAGCACAGCTGCACAAGCTGCCCGTTGTGATTAAAGAGATTGACGACCGCACGGCGCTGGAAATCGCGCTGATCGAAAACCTGCAGCGGCAGGACCTTAATCCTGTTGAAGAGGCGGAAGGCTATCAAAGGCTGATGCAGGAGTTTTCCTACCGTCAGGAGGATCTGGCCGCACAGCTTGGCAAAAGCCGCAGCCATATCGCCAATACGCTGCGGCTTTTGAGATTGCCGGAAAGCGTGGCCGATGCGGTGCATCGCGGCGATCTCAGCGCCGGTCATGCGCGCGCCATTCTCGGCGCAAAGGATATGGAGGCGCTGGCCAGTGTTGTTATCGCGCAGGGTCTCAGCGTGCGTGAAACCGAAAAACGTGCGCAGATCGGCGCGGAAAAGCGGGGTAGCGGGAAAACCGCGAAAAAAACCGCCGCAGCACAAAAAGATGTTGATCTTTTGGCGCTGGAAAATAAAATGTCCTCAAAACTCGGTATGAAGGTGAGCTTTGCGCCGGAAGCAGGACGGCCGCAGCGCGGCACGGTCACGATTGCCTATCGCGATCTTGACCAGCTGGACGCGCTGTTGAAGAAACTTTCGGCGTAGGAGAAAAACGGTTTTTATTGACAACACGATATGTAATATCTATGATGCGTGGTGTCATTTCTGTAACAGCTTAAAAGAAATATACATTACAAGGGGTTGAAAAACATGATACCGAAATTTGCACTGGCCAAGCTTGGTCTGACTTTTGTGAAAGCGATCAGCAAGCATCGCAAAAAAATCCTGCATGTCGGCGATGTCGATCTTTTGGTGCGCGATCTGGGTCTGGCGCTGAACGAACAGCACCACACGCTGGTCAATCCGCGCAACAGCACGATCGAAACCGCTTATGAAATCATGCCGCAGCTGGCGGAAGTCCGCGTTTTGACGGGTGTTGTCGCCAAGCATCTGGATATCGATCCGCAAAAAGACCATGTCGAAACCTTGAAAGAGATTGTTGAAAAAATGGAAGAGCGCGGCAGCGAAGCCGCCGATGATATCAAGGACAATCTGAAATGGCTCGACGAGTTCTATTCCACGCCCGAGGCGAAAGCCGTCATGGAAATGGATGTCACGGACATTGAAACGCCGAAAGGTCTGCTGGATTATAAAGGCGCGTTTAAAACCGTAAAACAGACGGCCGGCCGCGCTTTTGACGAAACACTGAAAGCGCATAAATTTGTTGCCGCTGCCAAGAAATTCGAGGAAATCCAGCGCCGCAAACAGCGCGAAGCCGTGAAAGATGCCGAAAACAACGCGACACCTTCG
>SKHU01000057.1 GCA_007116755.1 Alphaproteobacteria bacterium | reverse complement strand
TTGCCGACTTGCAAATTTCACAAAAAATATGTATAAGTTTTATTGTTAATGCCTCATTGTTGATATTGTATTTTTCAGAAGAACGGTGTGTGAAATGGCAAAACTCTGGCAACGGGAATACGAAAAGGTCACGCGAGAAAGCTATCTGCTTGAAATCGAGCAGGAAAGCCTGCGTATTACCGCACCGACAGTGGTCTTTTTCTCTGGCTGCACAACAATCAACCGCCATAAGCGCCATATCGCCGGCGCGCTGAAACGTATCGAGGAAATGCTCGGCCTGCAAGGCAAAACGGAAAAACCCGTCAATATTTTTGCATGGTCATACCGCGGCCTGAAAGACATGTTCAACGTTGTCGCCTATCATCTGCGCCCGAACAGCTTTGCCTCCAAAGGTGCACGCAAAGCTGCCGCACATATTCTGATGCCGCTGCTGGGTGAGAATATTACGTACAGCCGGCGCTATCACATCACGGGCGGCACGCCGCTGCCTGCCGAACAGGTACGAAAAAACCTGAAAAACCTTACATTATTCGGTTACAGCTCCGGCTCCGCCTTTGTGCAGGAAGTGTATAATGCAACACTGACCGGCATGAAGAAAATCGGCTATGACGAAAAAGAAGCCAAATCCCTGCTACAGGACGTCGTGCTGCTCAGCGCCGGAACAATCTCGCAACCGAAAAGGGAGACGGGCCGCTTTACAACGCTGTATCTGACGGCGCATAACGACCACATCATCCGCGGCAAGGATTTACTGACTTTTGCCAAAGCCTTAAGCAAAATTTTCAACCGCCGCGCAAAAAAGATGAAAGTCAAACCCCTGTCGCCAACCAGCGTACAGATCAGCGCCCCCGTACGCCACGACATGTCGGAATGGAAACGGGAAAAAGACGGTGAATGGACACAGCAGAACATCAAAACTTTTTATCCGCGCTGGACAATGCTGCGTAGTCATCACGAATTGCCGCATTATGTGACATATGAAGATCAGCAGAATGAATTTTCAAAAATCGCCATCTATGCGCTGACCAACGCTGTCCGCCGTACCGGAAAACCGGAAAAGGCGCTGGATTTGCTCAAACCTGTCGAACCGCTGGACGGTGCATCCTATCCGCCGCATTTTCAGGAGAACCGCAGCCTGTATCTGCAACGGCTGAAAGCCGCGCTTGCCCCTTAAAAAATATTTAGCGCGCTCCTGAAAAATGCACGGCCGCGCTTTGCAACGGCAAAACCAGCCGGTAAGTGCTGCCGTCTGCGGCCGGTGTAAACTCCCGTTCCAGCAGTTTTGAAGCAAAATGCAGCCGGACAGTCAATATTTCACCGCCGTTTTGCGCCCGCACTTCATAACCGCCGATTAAAGGTGAAAATTCCGAACGCCACTGCCGCGCAGCTGTCCAGCCCGTCCCCTCCGGCAAGTGAAGCATCAAGATTTTGCCGTCGCCGGACAATTCCGCATGAAAATCCGTCCGGCCTGTCAGCGTTAATACGATACGCGTTGCCGCTGCCGTTTCTTCAATCGAAAAACCTGTCACCCGCGCGCGATAGCGCGCCGCCCCTTCTGCTACCGCGCGGCGCTCAGAGTCTTTCGCGCCCAAACGTGCCTCTATTGTTTCCACACGCTGTCGCAAATCGCGCTGGCCGCCCGACAGCACCGTGACAGCCAGTGCCAGTGTTTCGACATCCTCGCTGTTCTGCCGTACGGCGGCTGCGCCGGAAAGATATTCATCCGTTTTCAGTCCGGCGGGTTCCGCCCATTGGCGCAGTGCGGCCATATGCGTATCCTGCATTTCCTTCTGACGGGGCTCGCCCGGCATTGCAGCACATCCGGCCGTCAACAGCGTAGCGAATACCGCCGCCGCTCCGGCAAAACCGCAAGATTTATTTCGGAAGGTCGAAAGATACTGTTTCAAGGCGATATTCTCCCGTTTCGCCGCATTCCGTTATATTATGCGCGAGGGCACGAAAAAGCGCAAGCCGCGCATCATAGCGCGGCTTGCTGCATGAGGTTAACACTTCAGATTTATGCCCGCTTATTCAACCATTCACCGACCGACGGCGGTACAAGGCTGCGCGCGGCGCTGCTGACATAAATGCCGATATGGCCGCCCTTGAAGGACAGCTCCGTATAATCCTTTGTGCCCGCGTATTTCTGCAGCGGTTTCGAGGCGCTGGGCGGAACCAGATGATCGTCTTCGGCAAAAACATTCAGCACCGGCATGGTAACGTTTTTCAGATCAACCGTACGACCGCCGATGTCCACTTTGCCTTTAATCAAAAGATTCTGCTGATAGAAATCCCGGATAAACTGGCGATAGGCTTCACCGGCCTGATCGGGGCTGTCATAGATCCATTTTTCCATCCGCATGAAATTGTTCAGATGTTTCGGGTTATCCAGAATATTGACCATATCCACATATTTCTGCGACATCAGCCGGTACGGCTTCAGAGTCAAAAACGTCCAGTTCAGATAATCGCCCGGAATATTGCCGAGCGTATCCACCAGAAGATCGATATCGACATGCTGAATCCATTTACTGAGCATATTGTCTTTGGTGTGGAAATCGACCGGCGTAACCATCGTTGTCAGGTTTTTGACTTTTTCGGGATGCAACGCCGCATAACACAGGCTGAACGATCCGCCCTGACAGATGCCGAGCAGATTCACGTTGTCCACATTATGGCGGCGGCGCAGAATATTGACGCAACGGTCGATATAACCGTTGATATAATCATCCAGCGTCAGAAAACGGTCGGCACGGTCAGGATACCCCCAATCGATCAGATACACCTCCTGTCCGCTTTCGATCAGACCGCGTACAAAAGAAATCTTTTCGTTCAGATCCGTCATATAAGGACGGTTCACCAGAGCGTAAACAATCAGCAAAGGCGTTTTGTTGACTTTCTTTGCCTTCACATGCGGTTTGAAGTGATAAAGGATCAGCTTGTCTTCCGCATAGACAGCGTCTTTATCCGTCACACCGGTCGGAATTTCTTCCAGATCCATAAGATTTTTCAAACCGGCGGCCAGCTTTGTATTAAAGCGGATAACTTCATCCATGAACTGATCGGGACGTAAATGAGATGTCATCATGATTTATTTCCCCTTCTTTCCTGCCTTGCCCTTGTTGTCCTGTGCGGATACTGAAGATGCTGCAGCCACCGTTGGCGTGCTTTTCGTTTTCAGCGTTTTCATCTCCGCTTTCAGCGCCTTGATCTCCTCGCGCAATGCGCCGATTTCCTTCAATGCTTTTTGCATATCTTTACCGGCATCCGCCTTGTCAAGCAATGTACTGATATCTTCCAGCGCCTCTTTCATTTTACGGGTTTCGCGACGGGTTTCGTGCATACGCTTGTGCAGGGTGTTTACTTCCTTATGCGTCGGCATGTTCATGGCTTCATAGACTTCATCGGCCAGTTTTGCCGCTTCCTTCTTCACCGCCATCAGCGCATTGACAAGGCTGCCGTATGTCCGTGTATATTCCTCGGACATGGCGAATTCCGCATAAACCTCTTCACACGCATCGACCCAGAGATCGTAAATGTCTTTCACGCTGTTCAGCGCTTTTTGCGCGCCCTCTTTGCCGCCGCCCTTCATTTGCTCTGCTGTGATATCGCCGATTTTCTTCTGGAACAGTTTCAATGCATCACGGTTGACCTTGGCCAGCTCTGCATTATAGGCATGCATGGTTTTCTGGTATTCCAGCCATGTGCTCATCATTTTCTGATACTGCCCCTGCGTTTCGCGCGTATAGCCGACCGAGGGGATGGCCAGAAACTGGTTCAGATGACCGTGAATATCTCCGGGCTTTCTTGTCACGCCTTCGGGGCGCACGGCGCGGAAAAAATCTCCGGGAAACGGCGACAGAGAAGATGCCGTCCTTACCCATGTGTCCTGAAACAGATCCCAGAGCGCACCGTGATTGCCCATCGGATGGTCCTGCGCCTGCGAAAAGCTGTTATTCATATAGCCGACCCAGTCCGAGGCCAGTTGCGACAGGTTAACGCCATCGCTGGACAGGGTAGAAAAATGCTGCAGCATATCGAAATACTGGCGCTGCGCCGTCAAAAACTTTTGCAGCACGTCCTGTGCCGCCGGCGGCGTATCCTGCATCGGAAAGCTTGTCCACGGATAAAATTGCTGCCAGACGGTCTCGTCTCCGTTTCCGGCATTGGCCGCAACCGATTCGCCGACCTTCATTCCCTCACGCGTGAATTTCATCCACCCGTCCCAGAATTTTCTTTGTGTTTCAAACCACTCGCTGCCGTCGAACATACTTTCTTTACTCATCTTCCGCCCCTTAACAAATTTTCAAAATACTCTGCGGTGACAATCGTCCCATCGTTTTTACATTATATTCTTGTGCGCCGCAACATCTTTCTTACCTCAAGAAATCCGCGCCTTTCATGCGTTTTCTCCTTGCATTTTTGTGCAGAAAACGGCTAAATACTCCCTGACGGGCTGCTGCCGATACGCGAAGAGCGAATTTGAAAAGGTGCAGCATAATGTTTTATTTATATTAATGTGAAAAAGATTGGAGAAAACAGGCGATGGAGCAAGCAGTGAAACAGGATACGCAAAACCCGCAAGCAGGCACGGCACAAAAGGTTGCACTGGTCACAGGCGGAACCGGCGGGATCGGAACAGCCATCTGTGAAAAGCTGGCCAATCTCGGCTATAAAGTCACCACGACCTATCGCAATGAGGAAAAAGCCAAAGCCTGGCAAAAAGAAATGAACGACAAAGGTCTGGATGTCGCCATTTACAAATGCGACGTTGCCGATCACGAAGACAGTGAACGGGTCGTCAAACAGATTGCCGAAGAGTTCGGGCCGGTTTCGGTTCTGGTCAACAATGCCGGCATCACCCGCGATTCAACATTCCGCAAAATGACGCACGAGCAGTGGCGCGATGTCATCAGCTGTGATCTGGACAGCGTGTTTAACGTTACCCGGCCGATTATTGATGCGATGCTGGAACAGGGGCATGGCCGCGTTATCAACATCTCCTCGATCAACGGGCAGAAAGGCCAGTTCGGTCAGGCGAATTACTCCGCCGCCAAAGCCGGTATGCACGGCTTTACAAAAGCGCTGGCACAGGAAGTCGCACGCAAGGGTATTACCGTCAATACAATCTCGCCCGGCTATATCGCCACCGAGATGGTCATGGCTGTTCCCGAAGAAGTGCGTGGAAAAATCATCGCGCAAATTCCTATGGGACGCCTCGGCAAGCCGGAAGAAATCGCCCATGTCGTTGCATTTCTGGTTTCGGACGGCGCAAGCTTTATCACCGGTGCCAATATCGCGGCCAATGGCGGACATTACATGGAATAAAAGGTAATTTATAGAGGAAGGAATTGCAGCAATGAGCAAACAAGCAGGAAAAAAAGCCGGCCGCACCAACGAGAAGGCCGCCCGGGACACGCAGGAAGATGTTCGTGTCATCAAGAAATATCCGAACCGCCGTCTATACGACACGGCGACCAGCCGCTATATTACCTTGTCACAGGTACGCGAAATCATCCGTCAGGGCGGGCCGTTCAAAGTGGTGGACACCAATACGGATGAAGATATTACACGCCATATCCTTGTACAGATCATCACCGAACAGGAAAACAGCGAGGATACGGTTTTCACCACCGATATGCTGGTCAAAATGATCCGCTTTTACGACGGCTCGACCCGCAATATGTTTGCCGATTTCATGGATCGCAATCTGCAGATTTTCAGCGAGCAGCATAAAGCCTGGCAGGATCAGATGGGACAGATCATGGGGGCCCATCCGATGTCGGTCTTTACCAACATGACCCGTAAAAACCTCGATTTCTGGAGAGAGATGCAGGATAATTTCTTCTCCTCCGAACTGGCAGGAAAACCGGCGAAAGGCTCCGATGATTCCGCCGAGCGGTAAATTACCTAAAAAAATAAATGCGGCACTGCAAAAAAAGTTGATAAAAACACAAGAAAACGCTTGACACTACCCCTGCATTTAGATAATGTTGCAGTGCAGCAAATGTTGCGCTGCAACATTGCTTATTTTAACGAATCGTCATACTGGAAAAAGGAGTTATAACGATGACAAACACAGCAAAAGACATTTTTGAAGCATGGGCCGAGTGGAACCAGCAATCTTTCGAAGCCGTTAAAAAAATCGCCGAGCTGAACCTTGCGCTCAGCGAAAAACTGATCAAAGAGCAGGTCGAACTGACCAACAGCCTCGTTGAACTGACGGCGAAAAACGCTGAAAGCTTCGGCAAAGCCAAAGACGTTCAGGAAGCAATCGCAACCCAGACAGCTGCTACGCAGGAATGCAGCAAGCAAATCCTGAAGAGCTACCGCTCTTGCAGTGATCTGCTCGCCAGCGCCCGCAAAGCCTACAGCGATCTGTGCGACACAAACCTGAAAGCGGCCAGCAATCTGAACACAGCAGGCAAAAAAACCGCCTAAGGTTCAAAAAACATAGGCGCTGTTAGAAATAGCGTTGAAGCTACGACTTTAAGAACAATAAAAAAAGAAGAGCAATAATGTCACAAAGAACAGCGTTGGTAACAGGTGGTATTGGCGGCATCGGATCGGCTATTTGCAAGGATTTCCTGCAAAAAGGCTATCGCGTTGTCGCCAATTACCCGCCCGGACTCGAAAAAGAAGCCGAAGCATGGCTGCAACGCCGCAAAGACAGCGGCCATGAAGATGTCTTCATTGCAGTCGGCGATGTGGCTTCTTTTGCGTCCTGCAAAGAAATGGCGGAAACAATCAAAGCGGAAATCGGGCATATTGATACGCTTATCAACTGCGCCGGTGTCACCCGCGACAAGACCCTGAAAAAAATGACGGAGGAGATGTGGAACGAGGTCATCAATATCGACCTTAACGGTGTCTTCAACGTCACGCGCCATTTTATCGAAGATATGGATGATCGCGGTTTCGGCCGTATTGTCAATATCGCCTCGGTCAACGGCCAAAAAGGCCAATTCGGACAAACGAATTATTCCGCCGCCAAAGCCGGCGTTCACGGCTTTACGATGGCACTGGCGCAGGAAACGGCGCGCAAGGGCATCACCGTCAATACGGTTTCGCCCGGCTATGTCGCCACGAAAATGACAAAGAAAATGTCGCAGGAAATCCTCGACCAGATCGTCTCGCATATCCCGATCGGACGCATGGCCGAA
>SKHU01000006.1 GCA_007116755.1 Alphaproteobacteria bacterium | reverse complement strand
ATGCCGCGCTTTGCCACTTTCTTTATGATTTTTATGCTGGCCTCGGTCGGCTTGCCGGGTACAAGCGGTTTTGTCGGCGAGTTTCTGACGCTGGTCGGAGCCTATCGCGTGAATACAACGGTTGCAGTTCTGGCGGCAACAGGGGTTGTTCTTGGTGCAGCCTATATGCTGTATTTGTATCGCGCCGTTTTCTTCGGCCCGATGGAGAATGACGATGTCAAGGAGATGCAGGATCTTACGCCGCGCGAAACCGGCATATTTATACCTTTGGCGTTTCTGGTGTTGTGGATGGGGATTTATCCGCAGCCGATTCTGAACACAATTGCTCCGGCTGTTGAAAAAACAATGAATTACCATCATCAGGGATTGCAATACGCGGCGGAACTGCAGGAAGCGGTAGAGCGGAAAGAGGATGAACAGGAAGGACAAGACGGCGATGGTAACCTTTGAATCATTGAATTTTTCGCCGGCCATACCGGAGATTTTTCTGGCGGTAATGGGCATGATTTTGCTGATCTTCGGCGTATTTCGCGGCGATAAGGGTTTTCGCCTTGTCTGCTGGTTTACAGTCTTCAGCTTTGCGCTGGCTGCGGTTCTGCTGCTGCATCTGGCCGATATTTCCTCTTTGGCATTCGGCGGCATGTTTGTGACCGAAAGTTTTGCTGTGGTGATGAAGGTTATCGTCCTGACCGGTGCGTCAATCGCAGTGCTGATGTCCATGCAATATGCGCAGCGCGAGAAAATCGCGCGGTTTGAATATCCGGTTCTGATGCTGTTTTCAACGCTCGGCATGATGCTGATGCTGTCGGCAAATGATCTGATGGCGCTGTATCTGGCTATAGAGTTGCAAAGCCTGCCGCTTTACGTGCTGGCGGCGCTGAACCGTGATAATCTGAAATCCTCGGAAGCGGGGGTAAAATATTTCACGCTTGGTGCGCTGTCCTCCGGCCTTTTGCTTTATGGTTGTTCGATGGTGTACGGGTTTTCCGGCACGACGAATTTCAACGATATCGCCATTGCGCTGTCTGCGATGGAAACGCCTTCGGCGGGTCTGGTGACGGGGTTGGTCTTTATTCTGGCCGGTCTGGCTTTCAAGGTTTCCGCCGTACCGTTTCATATGTGGACACCGGATGTTTATGAAGGCGCGCCGTCGTCCGTGACCGCGTTTTTTGCGATGGTGCCGAAAGTGGCGGCGATGGGGCTGCTGGTACGCGTGACGATGGGAGCATTCGGCGGCATTGCCGAGCAGTGGCAGCAGGTTCTGTGGCTGATGGCGGCGGCTTCAGCGTTGCTGGGCGCATTTGCGGCGCTGCGGCAGACGAATATCAAACGCCTGATGGCCTACAGTTCGATCGGTCATATGGGCTATGCGCTGATCGGCCTGACGGCGGCGAGTATTGACGGGGTGCGCGGTCTGATGCTGTACATGACAATCTATATGTTTATGTCGGCAGGGGTGTTTGCGGTCATTCTGCTGATGGTACGCAAGGGACAGCAGGTCGAGGAGATTGACGACCTCGCCGGTCTGGCAAAATACAATCCCGTAATGGCGGTGTGTCTTGCGGTGCTGCTGTTTTCGATGGCGGGTATCCCGCCGCTGGCCGGTTTTTTCGGCAAGCTGTTTGTATTTCAGGCGGCAATCTCCGGCGGTTTCTACTGGCTGGCGATTATCGGCGTATTGTCCAGCGTTGTCGCGGCCTATTATTATCTGCGCATTATCCGCATCATGTATTTCGATACGGCGGAAAACGAGCTTGACCGTGTCGAGGATACGCCGTCGCTGTTTATGATGCGCGGTACGGCATTTCTGGCCGTGATCTTTGCGCTGATCATCTGGCCGCTTTTCCATGTTCTGCACGAGGCTGTTGAAAGGCTGCTTGCGATATGACGGATTTTCCGGACGGTATCACCCGCATCCATGTCGAAACGACGGACAGCACCAACCGTTTGGCGTGCGAGAATTTGCAAAGCGGCTTACTGGTCACAGCCGGACGGCAGACGGCGGGGCGCGGCCGTTACGGCAATAGCTGGGAATCGCCCTCAGGCAATCTGTATCTGTCACTGGTCTGGCATGTACCCGACCTTGCTGCCGCCGGACGGTATGCGTTTCTCGGCGCTGTTGCGCTTTCCGATGCGTTGAAAAAGGCGGCCGGAGAGGCGGCGGATTTGCAGCCCGTGCTGAAATGGCCGAATGATGTTTTTCTGGACGGCAAAAAGCTTGCCGGTATTCTGCTGGAATCCGATCAGGCGGAGGAGGGCGTGTATCTGATTATCGGGGTCGGCGTCAATCTTGTTTCCGCGCCGGATTATGCCTGCGATTTGAAAACCGCGACGGGAAAAACCGTAACGCCGGAACAGGCGGCGCGGTGTTTTGCAGAGGAATTTCTGAAACTGGATGCGCAGATGAAAACAGAAGGCTTTGAGACTGTGCGCCGGCGCTGGCTTGCCGAAGCGCACGGGATCGGTACGCCGCTGACGGCACGGTTGCCGGACGGCTCATATTCGGGCGTATTTACGGGGCTGGATGAAAACGGTGCGTTGCTGCTGGAAGAAACGGGTGGCTTTATACGAAAAGTTACATCGGGAGAGGTGTTTTTCGCATGACGGATGATTTTACATGGGAACAGGACAAGCTGTATTTCCTGCCGCTGGGCGGGTGCGGCGTTTTTGGCGCCAACCTGACGCTTTACGGCTATAACGGCAAATGGCTGATGGTTGATTGCGGCATGGGGTTTCCCGACGATACCATGCCCAGCATTGATCTGCTGGTGCCCGATATCTCGTTTCTTAAGGCGCAGAAAGACAGGATTGTCGGCTGCGTGCTGACACATGCGCATGAAGACCATATCGGCGGGCTGGAATATCTCTGGCCGGATTTGAAATGCCCGCTTTACGCCACACCGTTTGCGGCGAAAATGATTACGGATAAATTCTCCGAATATCCGTGGAAGGATCAGGTACGGCTGCATACCGTGCCGATGGGCGGGGAAATTAAAAATCTTGCGCCGTTTCATGTTTCGATGATCAATGTCGCGCATTCGATACCCGAAGCGCAGTCTCTGGTCATTACGGCTGGAAATCTGCCGCCCGTGCTGCATACGGGCGACTGGAAGATGGACTTGACGCCCTGTGTCGGCGAGGTGACGGACGAGGCGGCTTTTGCCGCACTCGGGCAGTCGGAAGACGGTGTGCTGGCCATCATCGGCGATTCTACCAATGCGATGCTGGACGGTCATTCAAGGTCAGAGGAAATCGTCTATAAAAATCTTGTGAAGCTGTTTGCCGAATATCCGGACAGCCGCATTTTTGTCACCTGTTTTGCCTCAAATGTTGCCCGCATACACAGCGTTGCCCGCGCGGCGGCAGAAAACGGTCGCCATGCGGGATTATCCGGCCGGTCTTTATGGCGTTCATACGAGGTGTCAAAATCCTGCGGTTATATGCAGGATGTGCCGCCGTTTCTTGAAGATCGGGAAGTAATGGCGCTGCCGCGCGAGAAATCGGTACTGGTTCTGACCGGATCGCAGGGCGAGTCGCGGGCATCTGTCGCCAAAGTCGCGCGCGGCGAACATCCCTGCATCAAACCGGAAAAGGGCGATGTGCTGTTTTTCTCGGCGCTGCGAATCCCCGGCAACGAGGCAACGATCGACCGCGCCCTGACACGGTTCTGGGAGATGGATGTCGAAATCGTCAGCAACAAAACCGTGCCGGATACGCCCGTGCATGTGTCCGGTCATCCGTACCGCGACGAGTTGACACAGCTCTATAGCTGGGTGAAGCCAAAAATCGCCGTGCCCGTACATGGCGAGGCGATGCAGATGGATCATCATGCCGAACTTGCGCGGGATTGCGGCGTGCCGCATGTGATGGCGGGGCAGACGGGCAGTATTTACACGCTCTGTCCTGAAAACGGCGTGCGCGTCATTGACGAAGTGCAGTGCGGTCTTCTGGCTGTCGAGGGCGAGCGTATGGTGCCGGTTGATCATGAATCATTGAATGTGCGCCGCCGCATTACATTTAACGGCGCGGTTGTCGTCAGCCTCCTGATGGACGGGCATGGCAGCCTGAAAGTGCCGCCGCAGATTTCCGCATTGGGAATCGTTGATGAAACCAGCGGTGAGGGACAGGATATTCTGGCCAAAGCCGCTGAAGCTGTTGCAAAGGCCGTCGAAAACCTGCCAAAAGAACTGCGCCTGTGCCGCGATGACGGCGCTGCGCACGAAGTTTCGGAAAAGGCACGGATCGCCGCACGCAAATTTTTCCACAATTACTGCGGCAAGCGCCCGCAAACCCGCGTGCACCTCTTTGTATAGAGCTCTTGACGCGCTGCCTTCACGCCGTTTCAACGGACTGTGATTTTCAGGATTTCAGCGGCGGCGCAGAATGATGGAGCCTGCGGAATATCCCGCCCCGAAAGAGCAGAGCAGTCCGGTATCCCCCGGTTTTAAATCCTGTGAATATTTGTGAAAGGCAATCACAGAGCCTGCGGAACTGGTATTGGCGTATTCGTCCAGAATGATCGGTGTTGTATCGGAGTCGATATCGCGATTGAAGACTTTTTTGGCGATCATAATATTCATGTGAATATTGGCCTGATGCAACCAGATACGTCGCAGGCCTGCCGGATCAAGCCCCGTATCGCTCAAATGCCCGGTAATCAGATCCGCCACCATCGGCACGACTTCTTTGAAGACTTTGCGGCCCTCCTGCACAAAAAGTTTGTCAGGCTTGCCGATGCCGTTTTCGTCGCAGCGGTTCAAAAATCCGAAATTGTTGCGGATATTGTTGGAGAACGAGGTGCGCAGACGCGTGCCGAGCACCTCCCATTGCGTATCTGATTTCGCAGTATCGGCGCTTTCGATGATAACGGCGGTCGCAACATCGCCGAAAATAAAATGCGAATCACGGTCACGAAAATTCAGGTGGCCGGAACAGATTTCCGGATTGACCATCAATACGCGCTGTGCCGAGCCGGAGCGCACGATGTCGCAGGCGGTCTGCAATCCGAATGTGGCGGAAGAACAGGCAACATTCATATCAAAGCCGAACCCGTCAATACCCAGCGCGTTCTGGATTTCTATGGCCATGGCCGGATAAGGGCGTTGCATATTGGAGGCGGCGATGATCACACCATCAATATCCTGCGCCGTCAGGCCGGCATTGTTGATCGCTTCTTTTGCAGCGGCAATGCCGATTTCGGCAAGAACGGAGATATTGTCGTTGCTGCGCTCCGGTATAATCGGGCAAAGCCTTTCCGGATCAAGAACGCCCTTTTTATCCATCACAAACCGGCTTTTGACACCGGAGGCTTTTTCGATAAATTCCGCGCTGGAATGTTGCAGTTCTTCTATCTCTCCCGCGGCAATTGCTGCAGCATTTTCCGCATTGAAACGGTCAACGAATGCATTGAACGCTGTGACAAGCTCTTCATTGGAAATTTTATGCGGCGGTGTGTAAAGTCCGGTTCCGCTGATAACTGCTGTTTTCACGGTTTTTACCCTTTTCTTCCTTTCCTGTTTAACGAATATTTCCGCGCGGCGCGGACGGCGGTCGCGGAGGTTGGGCTGCGCGTTTATACGGCACTTTCCATGCGTAATCGCCCAGCGGCAGTTGTGTCGGCCCGTCTGCCTCATGTCCGACGGCAGGAACGATAATCGAATAATTATGCGGCTTGCGGCGGTAGGCGCGTTTGGGGATGCCGTAGCCGTGGCCGATATGGCCGACACCGGCAATCACAACCAGTTTTTTGTCTTTATTGGCGGGATTTTTTAAAAATTCTGCAACTCTTTCGGCCATCGCTTCATCCCATAGCACCATCATGCGGTATTTCTTTTCCGCCGCTTCCGGTGTTGTGTTTGCGCCGCTGAAAAACGGCAGATAGCGCCCCCTGTGATGGGGATCGTTCATATCCAGCTCCGGCACATCGGGCGATGTGTTGCCGCTGCGCACGGCGCTTTCCGTTGCCGTTGTCGGTTTCAAGCCGATGACGGGGATTTTTTTATTATTAAGATAATCCAGAACCGGTTGATAGGCAGCGCGCCAGTCTGCCGTCCATTCTCTGTCAAACAGCTTGTTAAAGCCGTCGCGTGTCATTTTCCCTTCGGAGGCGCTGTCCAGCTCTTTCTGTGCAGAGCGGCGGAACATCTCCATACCGACGGCGATTTTCCCCGGGTGTTTTTTATGCAGTTCTCTGATCACATCAAGCTGTGCTTCATGGGCGGCCAGATTGTCATGATTTTCACTGATATAAATGACACGTGCTTCCGATACCGCCTCCATCATATCCTCTTTGGTGACATTTGTACCGGTCGGGATATGCAGGATTTCACCGTCTTTCATCGTATCCAGACGTTTATACGGGGAGGCCGCATTGAACGTGTTGCGCATGGAAAATCTCCTTCTTTTCGCGGATTGCCGCCACATTAAAACAAATTCTCCGTTTCGGCAAGAAAGTTAAATGCGCAATAATAAATTGACATATTAAATATTCTTTGCTATTGAATCTGTGTTCAACATAAAATTGTAACAATCATTTCGGGGAGTTTTTTTCATGAAGATTATTTTTTCATCCGCAGAATCGGATAAACGCGATGCGGTGGTCGTCACTTCTTTGTCATCGGCAAAGCTGCGCAACGCGGCTGTCACGCTTGATACGAAGACAGGCGGGGCATTGACCCGCGCCGTCAAGGCAACGGGTTTCAAGGGCAATGCCGGTGAAACCGTATCCGTCCCGGGGCCAGCGAATGAAAATGCCAAACATGCTGTGGTTACCGGTCTTGGCAAAGCGGCAGAGCTGGATGAAAATAAACTTTTAACGGCGGGAGGCAGTCTGGCAAAAATCTTCAACCGGCGCGGCGTCAAAAATATTGATGTTGCCGTTGATGCGGTGCGCGGCAAAAAGGCTGCGGATATTGCTGCACAGATGGCGCTGGGCGCTGTACTGGATTCTTACAGCTTCGATAAATATAAGACTGAAGCAGAAAAGCGCGACAATCGCGTTCTGAATTTTGTTGTTGATGATCCGGCTGCTGCGCAGCAGAAATTTGAAAAACTCAGCGCCGTCTCCAAAGGCGTATTCCTGACAAAAGACCTCAGCAACGAGCCGCCGAATGTGCTGTATCCCGAAAGCTTTGCCGACCGCGTGGTCGAGGAGTTCAAGGACAGTAACGTTACGGTACGCGTTCTTGATGAAAAAGAAATGGCAAAACTCGGCATGGGAGCGCTGCTTGGT
>SKHU01000283.1 GCA_007116755.1 Alphaproteobacteria bacterium | reverse complement strand
GATTTCCGCTGGAGCAATTTGACGGGGGCAAAATTCAACAACAGCAATCTGATCGGTGCGGATTTTAGCCATGCGGTTTTGCAGCGCGCGGACTTTACCGGCGCGGAAACGGCGACGGCACCGGTGCACGGTGCGGATCTGCGCAATGCCGAGATTACGCCGGAACAGATTGATCTGATGGCGGGCAAGCCGATGATTTTGCCCTCCGGCCGTCCGACGGATGAAAAAGCGGCCAAGAAAATGGATCAAATCCGCCCGCGCTTAAAGTAAGCAGAAGATTTTTTAAAAGTTACCCAACCCCGGCGAAGCAGCCGTCCTGACTTGTCAGGCGGCTGTTTCTTTTTTTTACGCTGTTTTACCCGGTATCAAGATCGCGCAGCAGCGCATCGGCTTTTTCCCAGTCTATATCATCGGCGCTTTTGATGCCGCGGCAGAGTTCTTCAAGCACGCCGTCCTGTGCGATGCTGCGGCGGCGCGCTTCGTCATAGGGGATATCGGGGCGAAAAATCACCATCGTATAGCGCGGCACAAAACGGTCGGGCCAGCGCTTTTCCAGCGCGAAGCCGATCTCTTTTTTCAGCAGGAAATGCGGGTCGGTGACAAGATCGCGCATCTCGATAAAATTCTCCACCGCCATATCGGCAATCGCATCCGTATTGGGTTTGCGCCGTGTTTTAAATTCCGCAAACAGGGTAGGCCAGTCGGGCGCGGTGCCGCGTGCGGCCAGCAGATCATCCAATATAAGGCAATCCTCAAAACCGCTGTTCATGCCTTGCGCAAAAAACGGCACGATCGCATGTGCCGCATCGCCGATCAGGCAGGTTTTCCCGTGATGCCACGGGCTGCATTTCACCGTCACCAGCGCGCCGGTCGGGTTGTCGAAAAACTCCTCCGTCAGATCCGGCATCAGATCGGCGGCATCGGGAAAATCGCGGCGGAAAAATGCGGTGACGTCTTCGGGCGTTGTCAAACTTTCGAAACTGTTTTCGCCTTTATAGGGGTAAAACAGCGTGCAGGTAAAACTGCCGTCCGTATTGGGCAGTGCGATCAGCATATAGGATTTGCGCGGCCAGATATGCAGCGCGTTTTGCTCCAGCAGAAACGTGCCGTTCGGCCCTGCGGGAATTTCCAGCTCCTTATAGCCGTAATCCTGAAAATTTTGCGCATAGTTGAAATTCGGCACGCTCTCCAGCATGGTGCGGCGCACGGCCGACCATGCACCGTCCGCCGCCAGCACCGCATCGGCGGAGACGGTGCTTTGTGCGCCGGAATTTTCATCGGTGAAATACAGCGTGCCGTCCTGCAGATCGCATCCGGTGCAGCGCTGGTCGAACAGAAGTGTAATATTCTCCTCCGCCTCCGCCGCGTCGAGCAGCATCGCATTCAACAACCCGCGCGAGGCGGCGTAGATCACCTCCGTATCTTTCTGGCCGTAGGGCTGCAGCTGCGTCTTGCCGTCCGTATCATGCACCATGCGCCCCTTCATCGGGAGGGTAATCTCCATCACTTTGTCTTTCAGTCCCGCGCGTTCCAATGCCTGAAGCCCGCGTGCGGTCAGCGCCAGATTGATCGAACGTCCGGCCGGAACACCGCCTTTGCGCAGATCTGCGCGGCGTTCAAAAACCGTAACCTTTATGCCGCGCCGCGCCAGAAAAATCGCCGCCAGCGGCCCGACCAGTCCGCCGCCTGCGATATGCACATGGTTGTTTTTGCCGTTTTCTTCCATCAGACAACCTCCCGCATTTTATCGTCCAGCCCCAGCGCTTCGGCAAAAATCCGCACAAAGTGATACACGTCCCGATATCGGTTATACAGCGGCACGGGAGCAAGGCGGATGCAGTCCGGTTCGCGCCAGTCGCAGACGATGCCCGAGGATTCAAGTTTTTCAAATACGGCTTTTCCACCGCCGCCCTTGACGGTCAGGGATATCTGGCAGCCGCGCTGCGCCGGATCGCGCGGTGTCATCATCTCGAAAGCCTCCGTATCCAGCGCGTCCAGCAGAAAGGCGAGATAGCCTGTCAGCTTCACCGATTTTTCGCGCAGGGGGCGCATACCGCCCGCTGCGGCGAAAACCTCCAGCGCGGATTTTACGGCGGCCAGCGACAAAATCGGCGGGTTGGAGAGCTGCCAGCCTTCCGCACCGCGGATAGGCTTGAAATCCGGCCCCATCTGAAACCGCGTGTCCTTGTCATGCCCCCACCAGCCGCAAAAACGCGGCAGGGCGGTGTTTTCCGCATGGCGTTCATGCACAAAAAAACCGCCGATACTGCCCGGACCGGCATTCAGATATTTATAGGAACACCAGCAGGCGAAATCGACATTCCAGTCATGCAGTTTCAGCACCATATTGCCTGCGGCATGTGCCAGATCAAAACCGGCGATACAGCCTTTGCCGTGCGCGGCTTTTGTGATCGCCTCCATATCAAAACACTGGCCTGTGTAATATTGCACGCCGCCAAGCAATACCAGCGCGACCGCATCGCCTTCGCGGTCGATGGTCTCCAAAATATCTCCGGTGCGCAGCGTTTTTTCTCCGTCCCGCGGCATCAGTTCGATGAGTGCCTCTTCAGGATCGAAATCGTGAAACCTGATTTGCGAGACAGCGGCGTAACGGTCGGAGGGAAACGCGCCGGTTTCAATGATGATTTTATACCGCGTTTTTGTCGGGCGGTAGAAGGAGACCATCAAAAGATGCAGATTGACCGTCAGGCTGTTGGCGGCAACAGTTTCGACAGGTTTTGCACCGACAATCGCAGCCAGATGTTCCGTCAGAAATTCGTGATAGGGCAGCCACGGATTTTTTGCGGCAAGATGGCCGTGCACGCCGAGATTTTTCCAGTCTTCGAGCTCCTGCAACACCGCGCTTTCCGTCTGTTTGGGCTGCAGCCCCAAAGAATTGCCGCAGAAATACAGCGCATCGCGCCCGTCTTTGGTTTGCGGAATGTGAAAGCGGTCGCGGAATGCCGCCAGCGGATCGGTATCATCAAGCTGTTGCGCAAAATCCGCGCCGATGCGGTATTCCGTCATGTCGTCACCTCATAAAGAACGGGGCGGCTGGGCGCGGCATCCGCTGCAAACGCCGCGACCTGCAGATTAAGAAAATAATATCCGTCTTTGATATTATCGGGAACGTAAATCAGCTCCGTGACCGTATTTTCCGAGACCAGCGCGGGGGAAATCTTCGTCACGCCGTCGGGCACATTCCAGAATATGCGGTGATTTTCAAGCTTTCCGCCGTCATCCATGCGGTCGATCGAAGGCAGATCAACCAGCAGATGCCGCACGCCCGACAGCAGAATATAGGCCATCGCATCGGCGGTGAAATAGGGCGGCATGGTTTTGCCGTCGTAATCGCGTCCGCGTTTGTCGTCATTATTCGGCAGGGTGCGGATGACAAGCGCATCAAGAAAATCGGGTTTTGCGCCGTCAAGCGCCTCTTCCAGCGCTGTGCGGGTCAGCAGCATATCGCCGTTTTCCTGTTTTTCGGCGGCAAGCGTGACCAGCGTGGCGGGGATAAAACTCTCTTTTATGATATCGGTGATAAAAAGACTGCCCGCGGCGATATGGCCGACACATTCGGTATGCGTGCCGTGCAGATGCGGCGAAAAACTGTAGATGCCGCAATTGCAACTGCCGCCGCTTTTGACATCGCCGGTAAATCTGTCCGTTTCATAAGGCGCAGCCGCGGCGGGCGGTGCGCCGAAGGCGGTCAGTTGCGGCGCGGAAAACCGCACCGGCAGGGAAATATCATACCCCTGTGCGGCGATGCGATAGGTTTTTCCGTTTACTGTGGCGGTAATCTGCATGGCGGCGGTTGCTTTTTTATCCGTTACATCTTCAGCGAAGATGGTAGCGCCGCAAAAGCAAAAGCGCAAGCAGGCAGGATAAATCGGGTTTTCTCTGCGCCGCCTTCCTGTTATGATGGGTTTCGGGAGAAAAAGTCAAAGACAGATCATATGGCAGACGACAGCATAGAAAAAGCGGCACCGGGTCGCGGCACAGGTGGCGGCGGCTGGGGTTTCAGCATCCGCGGCGATGTGGTCTTTGCGTTGCTGATGGTCGCCGTCCTGGTCGTGCTGATCCTGCCGATGCCGACATGGATGCTGGATATCAGTCTGGCGCTGTCGATGAGTTTTGCCGTGCTGATTTTGATGACGGTGCTGTTTATTGAAAGACCGCTTGATCTCAGCGCTTTTCCGACCATTCTGCTTGTCGCGACATTGATACGATTATCGCTGAATCTGGCTTCGACGCGGCTGATTCTGGCCAACGGCCATGAAGGGCACGACGCGGCGGGGCATGTGATCGAGGCGTTCGGCTCGTTCGTCATGCAGAATAATTTTGTGATCGGGATTATCGTTTTCGGGATTCTGGTGCTGGTGAATTTTATTGTCATCACCAAAGGTGCAAGCCGTATTGCCGAGGTTTCGGCGCGGTTCAGCCTTGACGCGATGCCCGGGAAACAGATGGCGATTGATGCCGATCTGTCCGCAGGGCTGATCGACGAGACCGAGGCGCGCCTGCGCCGCTCCGAGTTGGAGCAGGAAAACAAATTCTTCGGCTCGATGGACGGTGCGGCGAAATTCGTGCGCGGCGATGCGATTGCGGGGCTGCTGATCGTCTTTATCAACGTGATCGCCGGTATGATTATCGGCATGGTGCAGAACGGGCTGACGCTGGAACAGGCGGCGCATACCTATACGCATCTGACGGTCGGGGACGGTCTGGTCAGCCAGATTCCGGCGCTGATCGTTTCGGTGTCCGCCGGTATGCTGGTCTCCAAATCCGGCGTCATCGGCTCGACCGACAAGGCGCTGTTCGGCCAGCTTAGCCGTTATCCGCATGCGATGGCGCTCAGCTCTGTGCTGATGCTGACGCTGGCGGTGCTGCCGGGTGTGCCGTTTTTCCCGTTTATGCTGATGGCCGCGGTGTCGGGATTTTTGTCATGGCAGGTGTTCCGGCGTTTGTCGCAGGCCGCAACACAGCAGCGCGAGGAGAAGGAAGCCGAGGCCGCCGCCGTGCCCGCTGTGGAGGAGCCGATTTCAAAAACGCTGGCAATTGACTATGTGCGGCTGGAGCTGGGCTATGGCCTGCTGCCGCTGGTCAATAAAGACAGTCCGGATGCGGCGCGGCTGACCGACCAGATCAAGGGGCTGCGCCGGCAACTGGCCGAGGATATGGGTTTCGTGCTGCCTTCGGTGCGTATTCAGGACAATCTGCAGCTGTCCTCGAACGCCTATGTAATCCGCGTCAAGGAGATCGAGGCCGGGCGCGGCGAAATCCGCCCCGATATGCTGCTGTGCATGAACCCGTCTGGGGATGAGATTGATCTGCCCGGTGACGAAACGCGCGAGCCGACTTTCGGCCTGACGGCGATGTGGATCAGCAAGGATCTGCGCGAGGAGGCACAGTTCAAAGGCTATACCGTCGTTGATCCGGCAACGGTGATCACGACGCATGTAACGGAAATCGTCAAGGATAATATGGCCGAGCTTTTGTCTTATGCCGAAACCCAGAAACTGCTGGATGAATTGCCGAAAACGCATCAGAAACTTGTCGCCGATATCGTGCCGTCGCAGATTACCGTGACGGGCATCCAGCGCGTCCTGCAGAATCTGGTGACAGAGCGCGTATCGATCCGTGATCTGCCCGGCATTCTGGAAGGCATTTCCGAGGCGGCAAATTACACAAACAATCTGAATATGATTACCGAACATGTCCGTGCGCGTCTGGCGCGGCAGCTTTGTAACCAATATGCCAATACGGCGGGTGTGCTGCCGCTGCTGACTCTGTCTCCGGATTGGGAGGCGGGATTTGCCGAGGCGCTGATCGGCGACGGCGACGACAAACAGCTGGCAATGGCCCCGACAAAATTGCAGGAATTTATCAATGCGGTACGCACAACCTATGAACAGATGGCCATGCAGGGCGAAGCACCGGTATTGCTGACCAGCCCGGCTGTGCGGCCTTATGTGCGCTCGATCATCGAGCGTTTCCGGCCGCAGACCATCGTCATGTCCCAGAATGAAATTCATCCGCGCGCGCGTATTCGCACATTGGGACAGGTCGCGTAAATCAAAGACGGGAGGGCGTTTTGCGACATATAAGAAGACGGCGGCGGGTACGCCGCGTTCATCAGGCCGAGGCAGGAGGCATAGGATCGCGCATTATCGGCGCGGTCATGCTGGCGGGGGCGCTGGCAGGTCTGTGGTGGAGTGAATCTCGTCTGGCGGAACAGGCCAGATTGCTGGAGGCAGGACGATCTGCGGCGGTCTCCGTTTCCGCAGACAGGGTCGAGCGCGGCAATGACGGCCGCCTGATCCATATCACCGGCCGTGCCGTGACGGATGCCGTTTTGCAGGACGGGGAATTCGGTGTTTCCGAAAATGCGCTGAAACTGCAACGCATCGTTGAAATGTATCAGTGGGAAGAACGCAAGACGGAGCGGCGGCGGCAGGATGCTTCGGGCCATACGGTGGTGGAGGACAGATACAGCTACAACCGTGTCTGGTCGAACAGGGTGATCAACTCCGACCGGTTTTACGAGCGAAGACATCGCAACCCGTCTTCCATGCCGTTTCAAAGCCGTACATATGCCGCGCCGGATATCAGAATAGGCGCGTTCCGCCTTGACGATGTATTTCTGCCCGATCTGGATATGTATGCCGAATATCCGCTGTCACCGTCCCATCTTCAGAATGTTGCGGAGGAATTGCAGGGTCGCTTTACACTATCCGGCGATGTTTTTTATGCAGGCAATCCCTCTATGCCGAATATCGGGGATGTGCGCATCAAATTCCGCATCATCAGGCCGCTGATCGTCAGTGTTGCCGGCCGCCAGAACGGTATGGTAATCGGGGCGTATGAGACCGAACACGGCGATCTCCGCCTTTTGCGCGACGGCGCGCTGACGGCGGAGGAACTCTTCGACGCGGCCGAACAGGACAGCCGCCGCTGGACATGGTGGATTCGCGGCGGCACAGGGCTGCTGATTTTGCTGGGCGGGTATCTGCTTTTCCAGCGCAGCAACCGCAAAGAGCCGCAAGAAGAAAGCCCTGCCGCGTCGCAAAATGACGGCGAGCCGCCTGCTGCGGCGTGATGATGGCGAGGCGGGGGTGGAGACGGTAGGCGGGTCTTGCGCTCTTGGTTATCATTCCCGCGCGAGGCGGGAATCCATGCAGCAACAATCGCGCCTGCTGAAAGAGGATTAAAATGTATTGTGCCCCGCTTTTTC
>SKHU01000181.1 GCA_007116755.1 Alphaproteobacteria bacterium | reverse complement strand
TCTCCTCTCCCCTTTGCGGGAGAGGAGATGTCACGAAGTGACAGAGGTGAGGGGGAGAATTTATAAATTTTAATCCCCCTCACCCCAACCCTCTCCCGCAAAGGGGAGAGGGGGACGCGCAACAAGGAAACAGTGACGGATTATAAAATGATGAAGGAGGAACACACGATGCAGGCAGCACAGTTGAAACATTATACGGGCGGACGTTCCGTCGAGGGCGGCAGCGGCCGTTATGGCGATGTGTTCAATCCGGCCACCGGCGAGATTATCGCCCGCGTGCCGTTCGCCTCGGCGCAGGAAATCGATGCCACCGTTGCGGCGGCGAAAAAAGCCTTTGAAAGCTGGTCGGAAACACCGCCTGCGCGGCGCGCCCGCATTATGTTCCGCTTTC
This sequence comes from Alphaproteobacteria bacterium, assembly GCA_007116755.1. Lineage (GTDB taxonomy): Bacteria > Pseudomonadota > Alphaproteobacteria > Micavibrionales > CSBR16-224 > CSBR16-224. Next base: position 6,845 of record SKHU01000181.1, on the reverse strand, counting down.
TGGAGCTGCTCAACAAAAACGCCGAAAAACTCGGCGAGATTGTCAGCCGCGAACACGGCAAGGTCAAAACCGATGCCGAAGGCGAGGTACAGCGCGGTATCGAGATCGTCGAATTCGCCACCGGAATCCCGTCCTTTATCAAGGGCGAATATTCCGACAGCGTCGGCACGGGTGTGGACAGCTATTCGCTGCGCCAGCCGCTCGGCGTTGTTGCAGGCATTACGCCGTTCAATTTTCCGGCGATGGTGCCGCTATGGATGTTCCCGATTGCTATCACCTGCGGCAATACGTTTATCTTGAAACCGTCAGAGCGCGACCCGTCTGCCGCAATGTTTCTCGCCGAACTTTTGGAGGAGGCGGGGCTGCCCGAAGGCGTGTTTAATATTGTTCACGGCGATAAAGAGGCGGTGGATGCGCTTTTGCACCATGATGATGTCAAGGCAATCAGCTTTGTCGGCTCGACCCCGATTGCCGAATATATCTACACGACCGGTACCAAACACGGCAAGCGCGTACAGGCGCTGGGCGGAGCGAAAAACCATATGATTGTCATGCCCGATGCGGATATGGAGCAGGCCACGGATGCGCTGATGGGCGCGGCCTACGGCTCGGCGGGCGAGCGCTGCATGGCGGTGTCTGTCGCTGTCGCCGTTGGCGATGATGTCGCCGATACGCTGATCGGTAAAATGAAACCGCGAATCGAGTCGCTGAAAATCGGCCCCGCCGAAACCGATGCGGATATGGGGCCACTGATCACCGCCCAGCACCGCGACAAAGTCAAAGCCTATATTGATACGGGCACGAAGGAAGGCGCGAAGCTTGTTGTCGATGGCCGCGATATCAAAGTGCCGGGCTGCGAGGGCGGCTTCTTTATGGGCGGCTGTTTGTTTGACAATGTCACGCCGGAGATGACGATTTACCGCGAGGAGATTTTCGGCCCTGTTCTGTGCCTTGTCCGTGCGAAAACCTATGCCGATGCGGTGCGTCTGATTCACGGCCATGAATACGCCAACGGCACGGCGATTTTCACCCGCGACGGCGGCACGGCACGTGCCTTTGCCCGCGATATCGAAGTCGGCATGGTCGGCATCAACGTGCCGATTCCCGTACCGGTGGCCACGCACAGTTTCGGCGGATGGAAACGCTCGCTGTTCGGCGACCAGCACATGCACGGGATGGAAGGCGTGCGGTTTTACACCAAACTGAAAACCGTCACGGCACGCTGGCCGGAAGGCCCTGCACAAGGCGCGGATTTCCATTTCCCGCAGAATAAATAAAATCCGACACGTCCAGTAAAAAGGGCTGCCTTTCATTTAAGGGCAGCCCTTTTTATTTATAATCATTTTCTTCAGGTCAAAGCCCTATTCGATAATCAGCATATCTGCAGCCGAGGAGGCTTGTGCAGGAACATGGTCGATACGGATTCCGGCTGTGGCCTGTTTTTGCAATTCTCCGGCCAGACGCTGCCCCATGCTGCGCAGGCGGTTGCCGTATTCGGGCTGTGCAACATGTACGAAGGCGGAAAATTCACGGCCGCGTACGCCGTGGAAGACGAAGACCGCCTCATAGCGGTTGCCGTCCATCGGGCAGAGCGCATGTACCGTCATGATATTCTGCGCATTGCGATCATCATGCAGCACCTGCAGATTGTTGCGGCAATCGCGGTTGTAACGCGCGACATATTCTGCGGCCAGAATCTGGATATCCGCCGTATGTTGCGGCCAGTCCTGCCGCTCCATCAGGCCGTTGGCAAATCCGCCGCTGAGCCATTTCAGCATTGTGCCGTCGCGGTTGATGGAAAGATTTTCCGTGGAAATGCCTGCAGATTGCAGCAAGCCTGACAGGGCGACGGGCGCATCCGACGTTCTGCTTTGCAGAAGCTGCGGCGTTCTGTCGTCCAGCTTTTGCTCCTGTATCACCGTGCGGCGTTCGGGAACGGCGGCTGTTGTTGCTGTCAGATCGTGATAGCGCGGACGGGGAATCTGCCCCTGCTGTTGCTGTTGCGGCATATGCTGCACATCATGCTGTGTCTGTGCCTGCATTTGCCGCAGCATGTCCTGCTGCTGGCGGCGCAGAAATTCCTGCTGTGCGGCATCCGCCGCGGCCCGTGCCGCTTCTTCGCGTACACGCTGCCTTTCGGCAATCACGCGCGAGGGTTCGGGCGTGTCGAGTACGCCTGCGGGACGCTCGCCGCGATGCACGCTCATAACATCATCAAGAAAATTGCGGTAGGGGTCGGCGGCTTCTTCAGCGGCCGGCGGCGGCGCGTCATAAACGGGAGTCTCCGCATATGCCGTGCCGTAAGACGGTATCACCGGACCTGTATGCACGGTTACAGCCGGCTGAAGATCGCCGATATGGTTTTGCTGTTCCTGCGCCGTATATTGCGGCGGCGGGTCATAGGGAATATAGCTGGCCACTTCCGGCTGTTGTCGCGGTGCGGCCTGTTGCGGCGGTACCCATGCCGCAGTTGCTGTCGGGATATTCTGTTGCGGTGCATAAACCGGATCATGCACCTGCAGTTCCGGCATCATGCCGCGTGTGGGCTGCACGGCAACCGGCTGCGCAGCAGGTGCGGCAGGTTCAACGGTCACCCATTCCCCGCCCTGCAGCGCTGTTGCGGAAGGCTGCTGTTTTTGCTGCACGGGTTGTGCGCCGTGCGACCGTTGTAATGCGGCCAGATCTTCGGCGGAAATCTCTTTATAGACAAGCGCAGGACGGGAAGATTCAGCTGTGCTGCGGCTTTGGCTTTGGCTTTGGCTTTGGCGTTGCGGCGATTCACGGCGAATGACAACCGGATCGTGCTGCTGTTCCTGCTGCTGTTTTTGTTGCGGGGCAACCCAGACCATGCCGGAGGAGGATATTTTGTTGTCCATCCCCCCGCCTGCTGCGGTTTCAATCGCGGCTTTGCGTGCGGCTTCGGCTTCCATTTGCTTCATGCGCGCCTGCATTTCGCGGTTTTGCTCCAGCAGCGCATCGCGTTCGGCCTGCGCGGCTTTCAGCGCGGCGCTGTCTTCACGGAGGCTGTTTTGTGCGGCTTCACGCTGTGTTTTTTGCAATTCGGCCAGACTCTCCTGCATACGGCGGTTTTCCTCGATCAGGCGCAGGCGCTCGGCCTCGTGATTTTTCTGCAATTCGGAAAGTTTTGCCTCGGCAATCGCCAGCTCATCAACTGTAACGGCCGCAGCGCGGGCGCGTTCGGCTTCCGCCTGCTGTGCCTTTTGCAGGGCGGCAAGACGCTGTTGCATCTCTTTATTCTCGCGCGCCTGACGTTCCTGTTCTTCCATATGGCGGCGGCGCAGTTCGGCCGTGCGGGCTTCGGTTTCGCGCTGCATTTCCTCGCGCAGACGCGCCATTTCGCTGTCTTTTTCTTTTTGCAGCGACACCAGATAATCCTGCAATTGCAAATTATTGGCCAGCAGCAGACGGCGTTCTTTCATATATTGGTCTTCCAGCTCGGCCAGACGGCGTTCGGCTTCATGCCGCTCTTCGGCGGTGGCGACCGCTTTTCCCGCAACGGCGGCCGCTTCGCGGCGCGCTTCTTCCAGCGCTTGCATCTGCTGCTGCAGACGGGCGTTTTCTTCGGTCAGTTTTCTGCGCTCGGCTTCGGCGCGTGCTTCGATGTCGCGCAGGCGTTTTTCCGCATCGCGGCGTTCCTGATCCGTCACGGCCGCATCTTTTTCACGAATGGCTTTATCGGCCAGTTCCAGTTGCAGTGCGGCCAGTTCCTGCTGCATACGCTGATGATCGGCCATCAACTGCTGCCGCTCGTTTTCATGGCGGCGTTCGATGGCCTGCATTTTACGTTCGGCACGCAGGCGCGCTTCTTCGGCAGCAGCGCTGTCATTGGCAGAAGCAACTGCCGGAGCTGCGGCGGCCGCTTCGCGGCGTGCCTGTTCGGCCTCCGCCAGACGGCGCTGCATTTCCGCATTTTCACGGCGCAGCTTTTGCATTTCGCTGCGGTATTTTTCCTCAATCGAGCTGATTTTCTGACGGGATTCGGCCAGTTCGCGTGCGGCGGCGGCCTGTCCGCTGCCATCCTGATTTTCCATCTGCCGCTGCAGCGTGACGATGCGCAGACGTTCCTTTTCCAGCCATTCCTGCTGGCGGGAAAGATCACGCGCCTGACGTTCCAGATCTTCCTGTTTTTTCATCAATTCGTAATCGATATGCGCGATATTCAGATTTTTAAAACCGTGGCGATCCTGCGCCTGCCGGTACAGTTCGGCGTTTTCGATCTGTTTGCGCTGCAAGTCCAGCGTGCGCCGCATTTCGGCGAGTTCGCGCTCCTTTTCCACCAGCTGCGTTTGCAGCATTCCGGTATCGGCAGCTTTGGCCAGCGCCTCCTGCTGGGCGGAGGAGATCGGCGGCGGGTCAAGTTCGGCGACAAGCTCGACCGGAATGCTTCCCTCCTGTTTGATGCCTTGCGCGAAAGCGGCGCTGTGCGGCGCGGCGGCCAGCGCCGTGCCGACCATCAAAGAGAGCATGTAACCGAAAACGCGGTTATTGGGTGCAGACATGTTTTTTCTCCTCAGGGATGAAAAAGGTAAAAATTATAGTTTTTATCTATAGCGCAAAGCGGCGGTTTTGGCCAGAGTCAAAATCGTCTCAGCCTTGATTTCCCCGCAGTTTTTGCAGGTCGCCCTCGACAGCGGCAAAGGCGCGGGCGAGATCATCCATATCTTCCGCCGTGATTTTACCGCCGCTAGCAAGCTGTGCTTCGATTTTCCCCGCAGCGTCGCCCAGCGCCGTGCAGCAGGCCGACAAAGCCCCGCCTTTGAGATTATGCGCCCCGTCCTGCAATCCGCGCAGATTGCCTTTTTCAAAATCGCGGCACATTTCCGCCAGCAGCGGTGCTGTCATTTCAACAAACATCGCCAGTATGTCCGGCAGCGCCTCCACCCCGCCAAGCTGCGCGTCAATACAGGCGTAATCGATGGCGGCAAATTGTACCTTCTGCCCGTTTCCGTCCGGCTTCTCCTCTGCGGTTTCTGTGTCCGCTTCTGCGTCCAGAATGCCCCAGCGCATCAGCAGCCGCCGCAACTGCCCGAGCGTGACGGGTTTCAGCAGCGCCTCGTCAAAACCGCGCGACAGATAGGCCTGCCGCCGCGCCAGATGCACATCCGCCGTCAGCGCCGCAACGGGGAAACGCTCCGCAGGCGGTACGTTTGCGCTCTCCTCCGCATCACGCAGACGCGCGACCAGCGTATAACCGTCCATATCCGGCATATGCAGATCGGTCAGCAGCATGCCGTATTCCGTTTCGTCCAGCCTGTCCAGCGCCGCAATACCGTTTGCGGCAAAATCGGCGGCAATACCCAGTTTTTCAAGCTGCCGCCTTAATACATCACGAACGGTTTCATTGTCTTCGGCCACCAATACGCGCCGCGACCGTGTGGAGAGCAGCGGTGCGGCGCTGCGGGCGGCGGCACGTACCGCCTCGCCCAGACCGCGGCGGCTCGCAGGTTTTGTCAGATAGGTTGCGCCCAGCGCCCGCGCCGAATGCCGCAACCCCAAATCGTCGCGTACCGTATAAATCACGATCCCCGTAAAGGGACGAATATCTGCCGCCTGCTGCGCCAGTTCGATTCCCAGACCGTCGGGCAGGCCGTGATCGATCACCGCCACATCGAAAGGGCGGCGTTTCAACAGCTCCAGCCCTTCTTTATAGGTGCCGCAGCTTTCGATTTTTGCGCCCATGGATTCCAGACTGGATTTGATTTCCCGCGCTCCCGCCGGATGATCCTCGACCGACAGCACCGCCAGCCCCGCAAGATCGGGCAGGGTCAGATAGCGGTCTGCGGAAACGGTTTGGGCGGGAATTTCAAACCGGAATACGCTGCCCTCCCCCGCGCGGCTCTCCACGCCGATTGTGCCGCCCATCATTTCAACCAGCCTGCTGCTGATGGACAGCCCCAACCCTGTGCCGCCATAGCGCCGTGTTGTTGAGGCATCGGCCTGTGTGAACGGAGAAAAAAGCTTTGCCGCCGTTTCTTCCGTCATGCCCGGCCCTGTATCGCGGATTTCAAAACGCAAAACCAGATCGCCGTCTTTTCCGCTTTTTTCATCTGCGCGGCTTGTTACGGCGACGGTGACACCGCCTTCCTGTGTAAATTTCACCGCATTTCCGGTCAGATTCAGCAAAACCTGCCGCAGACGCAGCGGATCGCCCGTAACGACGGCGGGCAGATTTTCATCAATTTCCGCCGCCAGCGTGATATTTTTGCCGCCTTTTTGCACGTCAAGACATTCCAGCACGCCGTAAACCAGTGTACGCAGCGGCACTTCCAGCTTTTCGATTTCCATTTTTCCAGCATTGATTTTTGCAAGATCCAGCACATTGTCGAGCAGTTCCAAAAGCCCGCTCGCGGAATCTTTTGCCGTATGCACCATTTTTGCCGCATCTTCGCCCATTTTTTCATCGGAAAGCAGTTCCAGAAGCCCGTAAATGCTTTGCATCGGCGTGCGGATTTCGTGGCTCATCACGGCAAGAAAATCGGATTTCATCGCGTCGAGCTCATCCGCCGTTTGCCGTTTGTCGCCGATTGTGTTATCTGTGCTGTCTGTGTCTTTCACCATGGTGTAAAAAGCGTATCGCGTTCGCGCAGAAAAGTAAAAAGCAAAGTAAAAAGTAAAAAGCAAAAGGAGTTTAAACCCCCATGTCATATACGGTTGCGATTGTCGGCGCGACGGGAAATGTCGGCCGTGAAATGCTGAAAACGCTGGACGAGAGGGCGTTCCCCATCAAGAAACTCCATGCCGTCGCCTCCGAGCGTTCGGCAGGGCGCGAGGTGTCCTTCGGTGACAAACAGGTGCTGAAAGTCGAGTCGCTGGATGATTTCGAT
>SKHU01000132.1 GCA_007116755.1 Alphaproteobacteria bacterium | reverse complement strand
TCGGCACGCCGCAATCGCGCGGCAAGGCGTTTGTCAATCTGCTGCCGCTGGAAAAAGGCGAGACGATTTCCGTTGTCATGCCGCTACCCGAAGACGAGGAGGCGTGGGATAATCTCGATGTCGTGTTCGCCACCTCGCACGGCACAATCCGCCGCAACACGCTGGAGGCTTTCCGCAATATCCGCAAAAACGGGCTGATCGCCATGAAGCTGGATGAAGAGGCGGGCGAAAAACTGATCGATGTGCGCACCTGCACCGAAGACAGCGAAATTATGCTGGCCAGCCGCAAGGGCAAGGCAATCCGCTTTCCGCTTTCCGATGTGCGCGTCTTTAAAAGCCGCGCCTCGACCGGTGTGCGCGGCATCAAGCTCGGCAAGGGGGATGAGGTCGTGTCGATCTCCGTCCTGCAGAAAAACGCCGCCGATATCGAAAAACGCAACGCCTATCTGAAAGCCGCCGCACAGCTGCGCGGCGTGGAGGATGACGGCGACACCGATCCCGAAATCGCCGCAGGCGGCGATCTTTCGCCGGAGGAATTCGCGGCGATGGCCGAAAAGGAGGATTTCATCCTGACGGTCACCACCAAAGGATTCGGCAAGCGCACATCCTCTTACGAATACCGCACCTCAGGCCGCGGCGGTCAGGGCGTATGGAATATGAAGCTGGGCAAAAAGAACGGCGAAGTTGCGCGGTCTTTCTGCGTTGAAAACGGCGACCAGATCATGATGGTCACCAATGGCGGCCAGATCATCCGCATGCCGGTTGACGATATCCGCTTTGCCGGACGCCAGACTCAAGGCGTCACGCTGTTCCGCATTGCCGAGGGCGAAGAGATCGTCTCCGTCGCTCTGATTCCCGAAGATGAGGATGAAGATGAGGCCGAGGAAGCCGAAAACGGCGACGACGGCGAAAATGGTGACGGCGGCGAAAATGGTGACAGCGAAGGAGATTCTTCAGTCGCTCCCGCTCCTTCAGAATGACATTTATAAACTTTAAGATGTCATTCTGAGCGAAGCGAAGAATCTCATTATTTGAACAGAAAGAGAATAAAGCACCATGCGCACGGCAGTCTATCCGGGAAGTTTCGATCCCGTCACATTCGGGCATCTTGATATTATCAAGCGCGCCTCGAAACTCGCCGACCGCATCGTTATTGCGATTGCCGCGCATTCAGGGAAAAAACCGCTTTTCACCGTGCCCGAACGGATCGAGATTCTCAACGCCACGCTGGAAGAAACCGAACTGCCCGCCCCTTGCGAGGTGGTTGTGGAAGGATTCGATACGCTGCTGATTGATTTCATGAAAAAACACAAGGCGCAGATGGTGATCCGCGGCGTGCGGCAATATTCGGATTTTGAATATGAGGCGCAGATGGCGGCGCTGAACGCCAAACTCTCCGACCGCGATATCGAAACCGTGTTTCTCGCCGCCAACCCCGAATATCAGGCGATTGCCTCGCGGTTTATCAAACAGGTAGCGCAACTCGGCGGCGACGTCTCCCCCTTCGTCCCGCCCCCCGTCATCGCCGCGCTGCAGGGGCGGCTTTAAATTTTATATCACACTATATAAAGAGGCTGCGGCGGACGGCGGCGGGAAATATTCTGCGCGCATGCGGTTTTGATCCGTCTCGCGGTCGCGCGGCGCGGTCATATCCAGCAGCGTTGCGTTCATCTGCGCCGCCGTCCAGATCAAAGCCGGCGACAGGCGCTGACCGATCACAGATGTTGTTGTCGCTGCGCGGGCGATACTGCCGTAAGCGCGGCGGCGCGGATTGTCCTGAGGCGCATTTTCCGTCTTCGCGGTTTCCGCCGTTTTTTCCTCCGGCAAAGCCGCCGCGTTTAACGTTGCTCCGGCCTCCGCCAGCATGACCGCGCCTGCGGGCGGCACGATCTGCTCCCATTTCTGATTGAATTTACCGGCAAACAGCGCGTAAATATCGGCAACGCTGCGCGCTTTTTTTGCGGGATCATAGAAAACCGCGACATTGCTTTTCGCCGCTTCGGGCAACAGGGCCGAGCCCTGTTTTTCCGGTGTCTTGTCAAGCGTGCTCAAAAACTGCGCCGCACCGCCCGCGCCGAGAAAATGCGCCATGTAAAGATCGGTCGCATTCGCCTTGCGCCCCAGACGCGATTCCAGATTCTGCCGGTTGTCGCGCGCCAGCTCCGCCGCCATCATCGAGGCGATCTCCGGATCCTTGCGCAAATCCAGAATCTCCCGGCGCAGCTCCGCATCGCGGACAAACGGGCTGCCGTTGCGGCCGGTTTCAATGGCTTGCGCATATTTTCCCAGACCGTGTTTTTCGCCGTGTTGCTGTACGGTTTTCAGCCATGTGCGGTCGATAAATTGGTACAGCCCCGTCGCGCTGCTGGTGCGTGCGCGCGCCTTCGGATTAAAGCTGCTTTCGGCCTTGGCCTGCGCCATCAGATAGGAAAAATCCACCCCCGTCTTGTCGCTGGCCTTGCGGATTGCATCGACAACCGCTTTCGGCGCGATCTGCTGCATTTTTGCAGCCTCTACCGGTATATGATGTGCCATTTTTTAAGGCTCCTTTTTTTCTCTCATCTCTCCCCCTGTTTCCTTGCAAAAAACGTGCCAGTAAATTCTGCGCAAATGTATATTGTAATCGCTTATGTACAAATTGCGTCCTTTATGTTAGTTTTGCCGCATTCAACAGCAAAAATTTTTTAAATCAGGAGAAACCGCCGTGAAAACCGATTTCAATCTTTTGTCAAAACGCGTTCAGAACATCAAGCCGTCGCCGACCATGTCGCTTTCGGCCAAAGCGGGTGCATTGAAGGCGGCGGGGCGGGATATTATCGATCTGGGTGTCGGCGAGCCGGATTTTGACACCCCCGCACATATCCGCGACGCGGCAAAAAAGGCGATGGATGACGGGCAGACGCGCTATACCCCCGTCAACGGCACGGTTGCCCTGCGCAAGGCGGTTTGCGATAAATTCAAACGCGAGAACAATCTGGATTACGGCCCCGACGAGATCACCGTCGGCACGGGCGGCAAGCAGATTTTGTACAACGCCTTTATGGCAACGCTGGACAAGGGCGATGAGGTTGTCATCCCCGCGCCCTACTGGGTCTCCTATCCCGATATGGTCGAGATGGCGGACGGCACGCCGGTTTTTGTCGAGTGCGCCGAAGCGGAGAATTTCAAACTGACACCCGAGGCGCTGGAGGCGGCAATCACCGACAAAACCAAATGGGTGATTTTGAACTCGCCCTCCAACCCGACCGGCGCGGCCTATACGCGCGCGGAAATGAAGGCGCTGACCGATGTGCTGCTGAAACACCCGCATGTGCATGTGATGACGGACGATATTTACGAGCATCTGACCTATGACGGTTTTGATTTCGTCACATCGGCCGAGGTCGAGCCGAAGCTGAAAGACCGCACACTGACGGTCAACGGCGTCTCCAAAGCCTATGCGATGACGGGCTGGCGCATCGGCTATGCGGCAGGGCCGAAAGAGCTGATCGGCGCAATGAACAAAATCCAGAGCCAGAGCACCTCAAACCCGTCTTCCGTCAGTCAGGCCGCGGCGCTGGCCGCGCTGTCCGGCGATCAGGAATTTTTGAAAGACTGGCGCAAAACCTTCCAGCAGCGCCGCGATCTGGTGCTGGACAGGCTGGGCAAAATCGACGGCATCGACTGCATCAAGCCCGAAGGCGCGTTCTATGTCTATGCCTCCTGCAAGGGCGTGATCGGCAAAACAACGCCGTCGGGCAAAGAGATCAAAACCGATCAGGATTTTGCCGAATATCTGCTGGAGGAAAAAGGCGTGTCCGTCGTGCATGGCGAGGCGTTCGGCCTGTCGCCCTATTTCCGCATCTCCTACGCGCTGTCGCAGGAGGATCTGACCAAAGCCTGCGACCGCATCAGGGAAGCGGTGGAGGAACTCAAACCCGCAGAACCGCAAGCCGCCAACAATAACGCAAAAACCCGCGCAAAAACCGAAAAGAAAAAGCGCGGCTTTTTCGGCTTCGGCCGCGGATAGGGCACACCGCATGTAAATCAAGTTTCCTTTTGTTGTCATCCTGAGCCGAAAGGCGAAGGATCTTTTTTGGGCATCAAAAGATTCTTTGCTCCGCTCAGAATGACAAAACAGACAATACCGTCATTCCGGCCTTGTGCCGGAATCCATCCTGCAGCAGGTTGTAGTATTTTTATTTAACGCACTGAATTATAATAAATTTCCTGAGCCTATTTGCAATAATTAACATAATAGTATAAACTCTTCTATCGGTATGATCTGATAGGGAATGTGTCAATGAGTCGCGGCAAGGAAAACACTGCAAAAAACGGAAAACCTGAAGAGGTTAAAATCGCCCTGCAGCTTTTGCAGGCGATGCCGGATGCACAGCGCACAGACATGCAGAAAATCCTGCCGGCCTTTGCCGCGACACTGGCAAAATCCGGCCAGACCGTCACGGCAGAGCTGCTCGAAGAGCATATCACCAAAGGCAGAGAGCATTTACAGCAGACCCTGAAAACCCTGAAACAAAACACAGCGCCTCAGGAAAAACGGCAAAAAACGCCGTTGCAGCGTTACAGCGATATTGCCGCATCCCTTCTTCCGGATAGTCTTCCGGAGGAGATCGAAACTTTGGAAGTGCAAATGCAATATGCGGCAAAGCGCGGCGATCTGGAGCGCCTTCAAGCTCTGCACCAACAGGGCGGCGATATCCGTGCGGGGAATGATTTGGCTTTGCTTTTGGCCGCGCAAAACGGCCATCTGGATATCATTAAATACTGCGTGGCGCAGGGCGGCGATCTCGGTGCAGAGAATGATGAAGCCTTGTGTTTGGCCGCATATAAAGGCCATCTTGATATTGTCAAATACTGTGTTCAGCAGGGCAGGGATATCCGCGCAAGGGATGATTGCGCTTTGCGCATGGCGGCAGAAAACGGTCAGATGGATGTCGTCAAATATTGCGTGGCGCAGGGCTGCGATATCCGCGCCAATAAAGACAGTGCGTTACGCCATGCTGCAAAAAATGGTCATCTTGATATGGTGAAATACTGCGTTCAGCAGGGCGGCGATATCCGTGCTGACGATGACCATGTTTTGCGTTGGACTGCAAGAAACGGTCAGCTTGATGTCGTCAAATATTGCGTTCAGCAGGGCGGCGATGTTCGCATGCGTAATAATAACGCTTTGCATTTGGCTGCAGAAAACGGTCACCTTGATGTGGTGAAATATTGCGTTCAGCAGGGCGGCGATATCCGTGCAAGGAATGATGATGCGTTGCTTGCGGCTGTACAAAGCGGTCATCTCGATGTGGCCGCATACTGCATAAAAAAGGGCTGTGATATCAATATCCTGTCACAATCCCAGAAAGACAGTTTCGAGAAGTTTGATGTCTGGCAGAAAATACACGGCACATGTCCGTCCGGCCTGCATGACCTGCCGCCGTTTTATTTTAAACCGAAAGCCTTTGCCGATACGGTCGGGATGATAGAGCAGGAAGGCTATACGGGAAAAACCGCCAACGCATATGCCTATCACGCTGCCGGATTGTTTGGCACAACGGAGCGGGTTTTGCAGTATTTTGAAAAATGGGGCGTAGCCGGAAAACAGCCGCTGCACGATACTGTGCGGCATATCCGCCTGCCGCAGGAAGGGCGCTTTAACGCCGCAGCATGGGGCGATGCCGTCTTGAAACACGGGCCGAAAATGGCAAAGCTGATCAAATTTTCCGGAAAACTGCCCGAACCGCTGAAAAATGCGGACGGCACATGGTCGTATAAAAAAACATGGGAGGAACTCGCCAAATTTTCCTATGAAAACGGTGTGCAACATCCGGCACTGGCAGCGATTTGCCTGGGGTATAGCTGGGATGATGACGATTTTGAAGACGCCTTCAAACACATTCAGAAATATCAGCAAAAATACGCCGCCAATGATAACAAAAAGCCGGGGAACCATATTCCCGAAATCAGCATCGACGGCAAAGATTTCGATAAAGACGGATACCGTTTTTATAAATTGCCCGACGGCGATCTGCGCGGGCTGTTTCTGGGCGAGATGACAAATTGCTGCCAGCATCTGGCAAATGCGGGCGCAGACTGTACCGGCCACGGTTTTTTGTCCGAACATAGCGGCTTTTACGTGGTGGAAGAGGAAAAAACCGGTGAGATTATCGCCCAGTCATGGGCATGGCGTGGCAAGGATGATGCGCTGGTGCTGGATTCTCTGGAAAGCCTCGGCAGACATTTCAGCGCCGCACAATGGGAAAAACTCGCAAAAACGCTGGCGGAAAAAATTGCCAAAATCAATGAAAATGGCGGCGATATCACAGCATTAAACATCGGCAAAGGCGGCGCAACGCCGAAGCTCTCTTTCAACACCGCCGCAAAATCCTCCAAACCGAAAAAATACAACGGCTATCGCGACAGTGACAAACAATATCAGATCCGCCGCTATAAAGTATAAGCTGTAAAACGTTTTTGTTTTTTTAGAAATCAGCGCTGGAAATTCGCAGGTTTGCGTGACGGAAAAGCGGTGACACTTCCCGGTACGCGGCGCGGGGCAAGCTGGTCGCCCAGCTCTTTTTCACGCAATTCCACAACTTTGGAATAGGGAACCGGCGTTGAATCCGGCGGCATAAACCATTCATATTTATACCCCGCCGCAACAGGATATCCCTCTTCTTCGGATTCTTTGGCCGAGGCTTCATTAAACACGCCCCGCACCGTGCGCGGTACGCTGACAATATAGGTGTCTCCGTATTTTCTGTAGGTTGCCGCCGTTGCTGTGGCGCCTTCCCTGAAATCTCCACTGTTGCCATAGCTGGTGTCACGCGGATGGCGCAGAAAATCGGGATTGGTCGCAATCTCCTTTTCTCCCGTCAAACGGCGTGCGAATATGCTGAATGTGCCGAAACCAAGTCCTGGAGGGAATATCGTCCAGCCTGTCCTGTAACGCGCGCCCCTCTTGCGTGGTGTGATCAATGCGGTAAAGATAGCGCAGATTGCCTTCGGGGTCGCGGCTTTCTTCTTCCTCTCCGAAAGCGGGGTGGGTCGTTTTCTGTGCAAAAACGAATGTATCGCCACCGCCCCAGACATCTTTTGCACCGTATTCGGCGGCCAGTTTTTGTAAAGCCGCCTCGGGGTTTTCACAATCCGCTTCATACTGTTTGATAATCTCCAGCGTGCGCCCGCCGGCGATAAAATGTGCGTAATTGTTGAAATATTCTTCCCCGAATCCCATATCTATACCCTTATCGCTTTATAACT
>SKHU01000092.1 GCA_007116755.1 Alphaproteobacteria bacterium | reverse complement strand
GACGCGATGGGAAAGAAAATCTGGGGAGGTTTTGTCGGCGGTATATTTTTTCTGGCCGGTCTGGCCATGTTCTATTTTCTCAGCCTGTCGACATTGCTGGAATGGTACGGGATGAAAAGCTGGGAGGAAGCACCCGCGCGGATCCTGTCCGTTGAATTGAAGGAAAATGCCAGCGATGATGGCGCTCCGACATACAGGGTCGAGGCAGAGTATGTGTACCGTTATCGCGGGCGGCAATATACCGGAACCCGCCTTGCGGTTCTGGAGATGGCCGACAATTTCAGCTCATATCACCATGATATGTTTGAAAGGCTGCAAAGCGCCAGAGACAGCGGGCAACCCGTTGCTGTGTTTGTCAATCCCGACCGTCCCGAAGAAGCCGTCATGGATCGTGACATGCGCTGGGGCGCTTTCGCTTTTCTCACGTTTTTTGCGTTGGTTGCTGCCGGTGTCGGCGGCGGTCTTTTTTACGGAATAGCGTTTTACAAGGGCAGACCCGCTCTTGCGCCCGATGTGCGGCAAACGTCGCCGTGGCTTGATCACCCGAAATGGCAGGGCGGAGAGATTTTTTCGGCAGCCAAAATATCCATGCTGATTTTCTGGGGTTTTGCGCTGTTCTGGTATCTGATTTCCGCGCCGGCATCGTATTTGGCCTATCAGGATTATCAGGAAGAAGGGAATGCGCTGGTGTTTTTCGTATTTCTGTTTCCGGTTTTCGGTCTTTTCCTACTGTACAAGGCGCTGAAAATGACGCAGGAATGGTGGCGTTTCGGAGCGGCGCCGGTGACGCTTGATCCGTTTCCGGGTTCGCTGGGCGGGCATGTCGGCGGATATATCGATGTCAATGCGCCTTATGACAGCACAATTCCCTACAGGGTGACACTGACGCAATATGAAAGCTATATCAGCGGTTCGGGGCGGAACCAGTCGCGGCGGGAAAAGGCGGAATGGCAGGACATATTGGAAGCCTATGCTGCGCCGGGGCCGAAGGGTACGCGGGTTTATTTCCGTTTTGAACCGCCTGATAGCCGTCCGGAATCCGTCGCGCGGAAACGGGAGGATCGCTATCCGCTGTGGAAAATTTATCTGCACGGCGAATTTCCGGGCGTGGATCTGGAGCGCGAATATGAAATTCCCGTGTATCGCACGGGCGGAGAAAAATCACGCGATCTGCCGGAGAAGGAAATGCGCGAGATGCAGCATGTGAATGCGGCCAGACTGCGTGAACTGGTGCGGAAAACAATTCCTTTCCGGCATGGCGCAACGGGGCCGGAAATCTTCTATCCGGCCGGGCGCAATATCGGTAAAAGTATGGCCTTTGCCGCGCTCGGTGTCGTTATTTATGCAACAGGCTGGTTTATTGCTTCACAAAATGATGTTGTCATCCTGTTGTTTATTGCGGGGGCGGTCGGCCTGCTTTTTGTGCTTGGCGCTCTTTACGCCAGCAGCAATTCGTTGCGTGTCTGGGTTGACGGCGGCTTTCTCCGGTCGGAACGGCGTATTTTCGGAATGCGTGTCTCTGACGGGCAGATCCGCATTGAAGAAATTCAGGACATACATATTCACTGCAATATGCAGACGCAATACGGCGACGGAAAAACCGTCATGACCTATCAGGTGCGTGCTCTCGGTCCCGAAGGGGAAAGACTTGTGCTGGCAGAAGGTTTAAAGGGGGCAGGCAAGGCCAATGCGGCGGTATATTATATTGCCGAACAAATGAGGCTGTAGCGCGGAGTTGCAAAACATGAAAGAAGAACACGGGGAAGACAAAGGCGAAGCGATGAGCGCGCATGAAGCGCGGATGGATAAAATTGCCATACGTGCGACTGCGTGGCTGTTTATTCTTTTGTCTGTGGTCGGCATTATTGCTGCGGCTTTGGAACAGGAGACTCATCCTGCGGATTTTCTGATTATGGCTTTACTCTGTGCCTTTCCCCTTATTCTGGGCGTGATCATGCTGTTTTATGTGCCGCCTGACGAACGCCGCGAAAAGCGTTTGCAGGATGATCCGCACAGCCCGTGGCGCGCCAATCTTGCATGGAGGAGCAATAACCTTACACCTTACAGCGGAAAAAAGCCAAAACTTGTAATCTTTACGGCGGTCATCTGGAATATGGCTTTCGCCGTATTTTACTGGATGATCTGGCGCGATTTTTCAAGCGGTGAGGTCAGCTCCGGTACAGTCCAAATGCTTTTTCTGCCTGTGGCCGGAGCCGTTCTGTTGCTCTGGTCGCTGTCTTTTGCTTTGCCGCGGCTGCGTTTCGGACCGGCGCTGTTGGAGATGGATCCGTTCCCCGGCGCGCTGGGCGGCCATGTCGGCGGCAGTATCGTTCTGAACCGGCGCTATGACCCGCAACAGCGATACAGCGCCTCTCTGGCGCTGATCGAATGGTCGATCTATGGCGGAGAAATACGTCGATTGCATTTCTGGGAAGCTGTTCAGACTGCCCACGCCGAAGCTGACGGTAAAAAAAGAACCCGTCTTGTTTTTCATTTTGAAACCCCGCTCAAGAGCGAGTTGATTCGTGAGCCGGATGAAATACCGGAAGGGCCGCATTGTTACTGGCAGTTGCATATCAAATCCGGCTCGCCGTTTTTCGGTTTTTCGCGGCGTTACCGTATTCCCGTTTATGAGGTCAGGGAAAAGCAATCGCGTCATCTTCCCGAAAAACTCATTGCAAAGCTGCGGCAGAATACCGAAGTGATAACGGAGGAAGAATAATCTGCGGTCAATCCGAATAATAAGCCGTCATGCGGTCATAGAGATAAAGGCAAAAGGGAACGATCAGGCATAAAAAGCACAAGGCAATCCATAGTTTGACCGCGCCGTCGAATCCCAGCGCAGGGAAGTTTCTGGCGATCATGTCAAAATCGCCGACGCCGTGGCCGCCTTTTTGCGCGTAATAGACGTCGCGGAAGACGCCGCCGTCCAGCAGGGCAAAAGCTTCGATCAGAGATTGGAACAGAAACCCGAAACCGAATACGGCATTAAGAAAACGCTCTCCGTCGCCGCGCGGGGCAAGATCAAGAAAGGCGCGGGTCAGAAAAAACGCAGCAAAAAGCGGTTCTGCCGCAGGCCCCGCAAAGCGGATGACGCTGTCATGCCAGGGATCGCTGAAACCCGTTGCCAGAATAAGAACGGCCAAAAGGCCGAGCATCACCTGCAATCCGCGGAATTCGTGCAGAAGGTAGATCAGATATCCGATGCCGCCGATGCAGGCAAACATAAGAAAATAACTCTGCCCTGTCAGGGCATAGGCAACGCCGCCGCCGTGTGAAAAATCGAACATCGGCAGCGTGACATATCCGTAAAACCAGGCAAAAAGCGTATGGCCGAGTTCGTGAAAAAACACCGCCATATAGGCAAGGGAAGCGGAAGCCAGACCCATCAACAGGTTTTCCGTCCAGAACCAGTCTTTGTCATGAATATGATGGTAAAAGGGCAGATTAATCAAAATGGCCGTCAAAAAACCGGCGGTCATAAATATCCATGTTCTGCTCATAACTGCTGTGCGGCCATTGTTGTTTTTTAGATTTAACCTGTAAATATTCTAAAACGGTGCGGTGCCGGGGCGCAATGTTTTTGCATTTCGGACAAAGGGAAAGCTGTGGACAGGCGCTTTAACGTAATGCTATGCTCTGGACTCAGAATCAAAAAAACTATGTGAAAGGATGGCCGTTATGACGGATGGCTCCAAGAAAACCGCACAGACAAAACATACGAAACTGTTGATTGTCGGCTCCGGTCCGGCCGGTTATACGGCGGCGGTCTATGCGGCGCGGGCGGGGCTTGATCCGGTGATTGTTGCAGGTATGCAGCCCGGCGGCCAGATGACAACGACAACGGATGTCGAAAACTATCCCGGTTTTGAAAACCCCGTGCAGGGGCCGTGGCTGATGGAGCAGATGCAAAAACAGGCGGAAAAATTCGGCACGGAAATGATTACGGACGAAATCGTTGATGTCGATTTCAAGGCAAATCCGAAAAAACTGACAGGCGCATCGGGGCGGGAATATACCGCCGATGCGGTCGTGATCGCAACGGGGGCGCAGGCGAAATGGCTCGGCATTGACAGCGAGGAAAAATTCAAGGGCTATGGCGTATCGGCCTGCGCGACATGCGACGGTTTCTTTTACAAGGACAAAGAGGTCGTGATCGTCGGCGGCGGCAATACCGCTGTGGAGGAAGCGCTGTTTCTCACGCAATTCGTTGATAAAGTCACATTGATCCATCGCGGCGATGCATTGCGCGCAGAGAAAATCATGCAGGATCGCCTGTTCGACAACGACAAGATCGAGGTGATGTGGAATACCGAGCTGGACGAGGTACTCGGCACGCCGCCCGGCACGCCCGGTGCGGAAATGTCGGAGATCGGCGTGACGGGTGTAAAACTGCGCAATAACAAAACCGGCGATGTGACGGAGAAGAAAGTCGCAGGCGTGTTTATCGCCATCGGCCATGCGCCGGCCACGGCAGTGTTTAAGGGGCATGTCGATCTGGATCAGGACGGCTATATCAAAACCAAGCCCGACAGCACGGAAACGAATATCCCCGGCGTTTATGCCGCAGGCGATGTCAAAGACCGCAAATTCAAACAGGCGGTAACGGCGGCGGGGATGGGCTGTATGGCAGCGCTGGAAGCCGACCGCTATATCGCAACGCTGAAGGCAAAACCGAAACTTGATGCGGCGAATAAAAATACGGTACAAAAAAGACCTGCCGCGAAAGGGCCGGGAGGGCGCTGAATTTTATGACACAAAATCCGCAAAACGCAAAAAATCTTCTGATTGTCTTTGATCTCGTTTCGACGCTGACCGATGCGGGACCGCGCTATGTGCGCGCCTTTGCCGATATCTGCGAGAAATTCGGCTATCCGAAACCGGATGAGGAAGAAGTGCTGGAGATGCTCGGCAATAAAAACCTCAAAGAGATTACGCAGCATTTTCTTGGCGATATTAACGATGATTTGCAGGGCAAATTCATGCAAAGCTGCAATAAGGAATGTGATGCGATGCTGTTCCGTGAAGACTGGCATGAGGATTTGTTCCCGCATGTGCACGAAACGCTCGAAAAACTGCATCAGGACGGGCATAAGCTGGGTATTTATACCGGCACGCGCGAAAACGCGCTTGAGGACCAGATCACCTATCACGGTATCAAACACCTGTTCAACGCCGCCTATATCCGCGGCAAGGATAATCAACGCGATGCGGGAATAAACAGCCGCGACCTGAAGGCCGCGCAGCTTGAATCTCTGGTGGAACGGCACCGTGCGGATTGCGGTGATAAAAACGCGCCCGTATTGGTGATCGGCGATTCCGTTGCCGATGCGGAAGCCGCAGCCGATAAAGGTTATCTGTTTATCGGCTTTGCGGCAAATGACCGTAAAAAGGAAAAGCTGCAAAATTCCGGCGTTAAATATCTGATGACGGATTTTGCCGATCTGCCGCTGCTGATTAAAGGCGCAACGGGCGGGGTTGCTCCGCAGGAGAAATCGGCATATGAAACGGTCAAAAAAAAACGCGCCCCGCGACGCTGGAAGCGCTAGCCCTTTACCTTTCCATTTTTAAAATTACGGTGCCGAAAGACGCATGAGGCTTTTGAAAACATGCGCCGCGCCATCATGCGGCATGTCGGCCAGCACGGTCAAAAAGTCGATATGTGCCGTGCAGCGCTCTTCCTCCGAGAAATCTTCCGGCGTATCCAGCGCCGCCAGCCCGTTCAAATTCAGACCCTTTCGGCTGTAAGCGAGATAGAGAATATGCTGGATTTCTTCCGTTGTCAGCGGCGTTTTCGGCGGTACGGGGCTGTCCAGCGCCGTGCGGATGACCTCGAATTGCAGATGGTGCGATTTATCTATAGCGCCCTGACCGAGAGCTTTTTGCAGCGCCGCGGTTTCCGCATGGCCGATGCGCCCTTCGGCATAGGCGGCGCAGAGTGCGGGGTTTTCCCGCAGCCGTGCCAGCGTTTCGGCGGAATAGGACAGGTTTTCATGTACGGCAGCATCGGCGGCCAGCGGCAGATAGCGTTGCAGATAGCGCCCTGAAATCTCTGCCGTTTTTGCCGTAATCAGATCGGCGAGTTCTGCACCGTAAATACCGTCGGCAATCGCAGCTTTGACATGGCTGCGCAATTCCCGTTCCGCCTCCGGATGCTGCTCGAAAAGTTTGGAAAACAGGGGGAATTGCTGCTTGGCTGTTGCGATAACAACGCTGTCGCCGTAGCGCAGCTCCAGTGCGCGGTTGATATGCTGGGGCACAAGGAAAGCGGCAACCAGTCCGGCGACCAGCGCCAGATGCATGAAGGGCAGTTTTTTGACGCGTCCGGCAAAAGGCAGCGCGGCCAGCAGAACAACGGCAAGCACAAGACAGCCGAGCAACAGCGATTGCATGGTTTCATTCATGGAAAAATAGAACAAAAGCACCGGATGCAGATTTGCGTCCATGGGATAAAAGCCTCCTGTTTATTATGTTAGGCGGAAAACCGCGCTCTGGCAATAACACAGATGGGATTCCCGCTGTTTTGAAATATATTGTCGCGGGAGGGGTTTTCCCCTAGAATGCAGAGCATTCCGGCAGCAGAGTTTTTGAGGACGTATGACAGCAAAAAAACGTAAAAAACGTTTAAAACGGCAGGATTCTGCGCGCTGCGATGATATTCTGGCGCGGCTGGCTGCCGTGCCGGAAGGGTATGAGGTCGCAGTGTTTCTGAACACGGAACGTGTCGAAGTTTGTTTTGACGCGCAGGCGTTCTCCGAAGCTGCTTCGGCGGTCACGATTACGGGTCTGAAAGACGGAAAATACAGTTATAGCCGGCCGACAATTATTCTGAATGCCGCGCTGGGCGATAACAACATCACACAGGCTCTGGTGCATGAGGTGCAGCATTTGCGGCATCATCTGAACGGTCTGGGCAATCCCGACCGCATTCTGTCCGAGGAGGATCATCAACTGTTCCGCGCAGTTCAGGAAGCCGACGCGCAGGCGGCCGCTGTCGATGTCACGTTTAAAATGAAGCTGAAGGGGGATGGAAAGCCGTACGAGCGCACGGCGGCCATCGGCTATGAGGATATGTGCCGCGCCTATGAGAAGGCTTATGAAGCCGATCCGCAATCCATTCGTGACGGCCGTGCCAAACGCGCCGCCTTTGATGCGTGGTTTACCAAACAGAGCCGCGTAGCGCATTACGACCGGAATACGGTTGATGTACATACGCAGTTTCTGGAGAATCTGCGGAGGAAATATTCCGGTCACGGTCTGAAACCCGGCAGGCT
>SKHU01000084.1 GCA_007116755.1 Alphaproteobacteria bacterium | reverse complement strand
TCGCTTTTCAGCATCGATTCATAACGTTTCCACAGCGGCATACGGTGCAGCGGGTCGTTTGTGCGTGCGGAGGCTTCCTCCAGCTGTTTGGCGGTTTTGTCGTCATTGCTGAAAATCGGCGGAATTTCCGGCCCTAAAGCCGCGCGCGCCGCGCCGGTCAGCGTGGCAAAATCCAGCAGCAGATCGGGTTTTTCCGTACAGGCTTCGGCCAGCGCATCGGCCAGAATCAGGCGACCTTCCGCATCGGTATTGCCGATTTCCACCGAAATGCCCTTGCGGGTGTCGATCACATCGCTGGGGCGGAAGGCGTTTTCATTGATATTGTTCTCCACAGCCGGAATCATCACGCGCAGGCGCACAGGCAGTCCGGCCGCCATAATCATCTGCGCCAGACCCAGCACATGCGCCGCGCCGCCCATATCTTTTTTCATCAGCGACATATTCGCGCCGCCTTTGATGTTCAGCCCGCCCGTGTCGAAACAGACGCCTTTTCCGACCAGCGTCACTTTCGGCGCGTCTTTATCGCCCCATGTGAAGTCGATCAGGCGCGGCGCTTTATCGCTGGCGCGGCCGACGGCGTGAATAGCCGGATAGTTTTCTTTCAGCAGATCATCGCCGCGAATGACTTTCGGGCTTTGGGCGTTAAACTGTTTTGTCAGCGCGCGTGCGGCGGCCTCCAGATGTTCCGGCCCCATATCATTGGTCGGGGTGTTGATCAGATCGCGGATCATGAAAATCGCCTCAACGGTGATTTTCACAGCATCCTTATCTGCAGCCGACGGCCAGACGAGTTTGTTGGTTTTGGCGGCATTGGGGGATTTTTTCGATTTATAGCGGTCGAAATCATATCCGCCGAACGCCCAGCCCATTGCGGCCAGTGTGGCCTCGTCTTTTGTCATTTTGCGGTCGATAAAATAGCCGTCTTTGGAATCGGGCAGATTTTTCGGCAGGGCGGAATAGCTGTAAATATCCGTTTCCTCGTCCAGACCGTAAAGAAATTTTTCGACTTTCCCGTCTTTGCCGGGCAGCGCCAGAACTTTGCCGGAGGCGGCGGAAAATCCGTTTTCTTTCACCCAGCTGCGGGTCTGTTCATCCTGTGCTTTCAGCCAGTTTTGCAATTCGGATTTTTTCAAGGGGGTGACGGCGCGCGCGTTTTTACCTTTACGGTCGAGGAACTTCATGGAACAATCCTTTTTATTGTTATCGGATCAATTGTGCGAGACTTTACCACAATTTCCTTTGCTATGTCAATTCGGAAGAAGGAGGCAACCCATGCCCGATGAAAATGTAAAAGCGCAGACAATGCGTCAGGCAAAAATCGTGGCGGCCGTCGGGATCGTACTGGCTGTCATTCTGGTCTGGATCGGGTTACGGGTGTTTGACAGCGTGTCGGAAAAAATTCCGGATATGGCGCGGGATACAGCGCAAAAAGAGCAACCTGCGCAGCAGAGGGCTGCACGGCAGGCCCGGGAAACACCGGCGCATGTGCCGGATGTCGGGACAACGGTAACGCCTCCGGAAAGGCAGGCCGTGCCGCAGATGGAGCAAAGGACGCAGCCCGCCCAAAGATCTGTGCCGGAAAGGGCTGCGACTTCGCGCACGCAACCCGATCCGTCGTTGCAGGATGAAATTATGGACGAGCTTCGTCTGGGACGCTGGCTTTCTTATACGGTGGCGGCTTCTCTGGGAATGAATCACGGCAACTACGCCGAAGTGCTGGAAAATGCGATGCAGTACTTTACCCGTGACGGGTGGGAGGATTTCCTTGAATTCCTGCACAGCTCCAACCTGATCCATCATCTCAAGACGGGAGAGGGCATATCAAGCATCCTGCCGCACGGCAGGCCGCGCATTATCAGCAAAGGCGTGTTCCGCGACAATTTCCGCTGGATCGTGGAAACGGATTTTACGCTGAATGTCCGGTTTGCCGATGGAACATCCAGACAGTGGCGCATGCCGATGCGTGTTGCGATTGACCACGTCCCGCCAGCTGTCAATCCCCAGCGCGTTGCGATTTCCGGCTGGGCGCTGCGTCCTCCTGCCGTTCCGGAATAATACGGCCGGCTAAGGCGGCGTTTAAAAATCTTTCAGAAACAGTAGTGCGGGCGCAATCAGCAGCGGTTGTGACGCGGTTTGCGTCAATTGCCACATGTGATAAATCTGCGCGGCTTCGGGAGGGATAAACGGCATGGCCGTGTTTGTCCCCGAAATGATCTGCGGCGCGTGGGATACGCCCTCGGTCAGCGCCTTGAAGATCAATTCCAGTGTCGAGCGGCGCGGCGGATAGTGAACCACCGGCACATCCTCATCCGGTGCGAAACCCGCCAATTCCAGCGCTTTCTGCAGCGCGGCATCCAGACCGCCGAGGCTGTCGATCAGACCGGCATCAAGTGCCTGCCGTCCCGTCCAGACACGGCCCTGTGCGATTTTTTCTACCTCGTCCTTGTCCATGCCGCGCCCTTCGGCAACCAGCGTGACAAAACTGTCATAGATATGGTCGAGCATGGCGGAAAACCGTTCTGTTGCCGTGCCGGAAAAATGCGATTGCGTTGACCACATATCCGCATGGCGACCCTCGCTGATGCTGTCCCACCGCATATCCAGCTTTTTCCAAAGCTCGTCCAGAACGATTTTTCCGGCAAATACGCCGATCGATCCGGTCAGTGTTGCAGGGGCGGCAATGATATGGTCGGCATTCACCACAGCCCAGTAACCGCCGGAAGCGGCGACATTGCCCATCGAGGCGACGACAATTTTTTCTTTGTTACGCGCGAATTCTACGGCACGGCGGATGGCTTCGGCCGCACCGGGTGCGCCGCCGGGGCTGTCTATTCTCAGGACGATGGCGGCGATTTCATCGTCATTGGCGGCACTGCGGATGGCGGAGGCGATACGGTCGGCAAACATCGGCTCGTTGCCAGCACCCATCGGCGCAAACGGGGCAAAACTTGTGGCATCGCGGCTGGAAACGATCGTGCCGGAGGCGTAAACCAGTGCGATTTTTGTTTTGTTGCGATAGGCGGATTTCGGAGACTTGTCGCGCAGAAGTTGCGAGAGAAAGCCGGACATGCCTTTTTCCTCGCGCGCGACTCTGGCGCTGAAACCATAGCCGAGCAGATCGATAATGCGTACATCGTCGCCGGCGGCCTGTTTGGCGGCTTCAATCAAAAGATCATAATGCTCCTCGCGGTCGATCAGGCCGCTTGCGGCGGCTTCACTGCCGCTATAGGGCGCGTTGTCGATCAGTTTGCGTACATTGTCTTCCGTCATGCCCCTGTTTTCGGCAATGCCGTCGCGGATCTGGCCGGAAAGATCCGCCAGCAGGGATTCCATCATTTCACGATGCGGGGCGCTCATGGAGGTATGTGTCAGTGTTTCCGCAGCACTTTTATATTTGCCGCGGACATCAAAATCAGGCGCGATACCGAATTTTTCCAGCGTGCCTTTTAAAAAAGGAATTTCGCTGCGCAATCCGGTAATGGAGACGAATCCCATCGGCTGAACCCAGATTTCATCAAAGACGGAGGCCAGATAATAGCTGCCCATACCGGCAGACATGCCGCCGAAACCTTCGGCATACAATGTTGCGGGTTTGCCCTGTGCGCGGAAACGGCGGACGGAATCGCGCAACTCCTGTATCTGCGCCAGATTGTAACTGCTGCTGCCGGTGTGGATGACAAGGCCGGAGATGCGGTTATCATAGGCGGCGAGATCAATCGCCTCGACGATTTCCTGCAACGTCGTCGGCGGACGCAAAAGCGGGCCGCGCAGCGAAGGCTTCTGATTGGTTTCGTAAAGATCCGGAGGCAGTTTGTAAGTCAGCAGGATATTCTGCGGCAGCGGCGGCGGCTCAAAATTGATGGCGCGGTGCAGCGTCAGCAGCAGAAAAAACAGGGAAATGAAGGCGGCGATCCCGAAAATCGCAAAAAAACGTCCGAAAAACGCCAGAACGCGTCCGGTGCCTTTGTCTTCTCTGCGGCGGGCGGGATTAAATCTCATCGGCTATTCGAGTTTCTTTTTTGTTGACGGAAAGCTATCTGTAGCATTTTCCATTGTGACTGAAAACTCTAAACAGAGTGTAAAAGAGAGTTAAAAAAAGAAAAAAACAGGCGACCGATACAAAATCCTTGTGCTATCCTTACCAGAGTTGCGCATATAGCATATGGCGCAGCGGTTGTTTTGCCGAAATTCACAAAACGGGAGAGGGGGGTTAAGGCAGAATGTTTGGAAAACCGAAGGAGAAACCGCGCATCGGCGCGACCGCCAAACGTATGCAGGCGGAAATGATTTCCCGCAAACGTCGCGGTGAAGACGTCAAGGGGCATGCGGGCAAGCAAAGTGTTTCCGGTCCTGTGACACTGATTTTTCTACTCAGTGTCGGTATGGCGTTTCTGATGACCGAGCAGGGCGTTTACGACCGTTACGCGCATATGTTCCGGATTACAAAACAGCCGATGATCGACCAGTTTATCACCGGTCCCGGTGTGCCGCATATCACGGGAACAGTAATGGCGGATATGTTTCTGGTCTCCATCACGCGCGGGTTGTTTCTTTTTCTGCTGGCAGGGGTCGTCCCTTATCTGGTCTATCTCTGGGCAAAAATGACCGACAGGATGCAGGGCAATCTTTATGTGATGCATTGGGGTTGTATCATTTCCCTGCCTTTTACGCTTTATGTGCTGCTCGGCTTCATTTTCCCGCTGTTGAAAGAGATTTATGATATTTTCTTTTATTGACGATTGATTATTGAGGATAAATTCAAAGGACGGAAAAAATGACGGAATACAAGGCGCCTGTCGAAGACTTGGTTTTCGCGCTGGAACATATTGCGGGTTTCAACGATCTGCCCGGCACGGGGGAGGATGTCAATATCGAACTGGCGCAAGCGGTGCTGGAAGAGGCAGGGCGGTTGGCGTCAGATGTCTGGGCGCCTTTGAATCCGGTCGGCGACAAAACACCTGCCGTCATTGAAAACGGCGGGGTAAAAACACCGCCCGGATTTGACGAGGCTTATCGCAAATTTGCCGAAGGCGGCTGGAATTCCGTATCTTTTGACGAGAATTACGGCGGGCAGGGTATGCCCTGGGTGCTGTCGATGGCGGCGGCTGAAATGTGGCAGGGATCCAACCTGTCATTAAGCCTGTGCCCGCTTTTGTCGCAGGCGGCGATCGAGGCGATCCACAAACACGGCACCGGGGCGCAGAAAGACACTTATCTGCCGCGGCTGGTTTCCGGCGAATGGGCGGGCACGATGAATCTGACCGAACCGCAGGCGGGAACCGATCTTGCAGCCATTCGCACAATAGCGAAAAAAGACGGTGAACACTACCGCATGTACGGGCAGAAGATTTTTATCACTTTCGGCGATCACGATTTTACCGAAAACATCATTCATCTGGTGCTGGCACGAATTGACGGGCTGCCGGAAGGCAATGCGGGGCTGGGGCTTTTTATCGTGCCGAAATTCCTTGTTAATGAGGATGGCAGCATCGGCGCGCGCAATGATGTCGAGGCGGTCTCGCTGGAACACAAGATGGGGCTGCACGGCTCGCCGACCTGTGTGATGTCTTATGGCGAAAAAGACGGTGCGGTGGCCTATCTTGTCGGCAAAGAGGGCGAAGGGCTGCGCAATATGTTCACGATGATGAACAATGCCCGCATCGGTGTCGGCCAGCAGGGCGTGGCGCTGTGCGAACGCGCATGGCAGCATGCGCGGATTTACGCGCGTGACCGTGTGCAGGGGCAGAAAATCGGCGATAGCTCCGGTGAAAATGTACCGATCATCAAACATATGGATGTCCGCCGTATGCTGGCGACGATGCGCATCTTGACGGAGGCGGGACGGGCGCTGTCGCTTTACGCAGGCGGTATGATCGACCGCGCGGCACGGCTGCCGGACGGGGAGGAAAAGAAAGCGGCGCAGGCGCGTCTTGACCTTTTGACACCGTTGGTGAAGGCGTGGTGCACAGATGCGGCGGTGGAGGTCTCCTCGCTTGGCATACAAATTCACGGCGGTATGGGATATATCGAGGAAACCGGCGCGGCGCAATTTTACCGCGATGCGCGTATTCTGCCGATTTATGAAGGCACGAACGGCATTCAGGCCAATGATCTTGTTTTTCGCAAAGTGCTGCGCGACGGCGGTGCGGAGATCGGCCGTTTTGCGGCAGAGATCGGCGCATTTGCCGAAGAAATCTCCGCACGCAACGATGAAACGCTGTCGCTTGTCGCACGCAATATGACGGCAGCGCTGGCCAAATTATCGGAAAGCACGCAGTGGATTTTGAAAAACGCGGCGGCCAATACCGATGCGGTCGCAGCGGCGGCCGTGCCGTATCTGAAACAATGCGCAGGCGTGGCTTCGGGTTATATGACGGCAAAAATGGCCGGTACGGCGCATCATCTGCTGCAAAACGGCGCAGAAGGCGGAAATGCGGAATTTTTGCAGGCCAAGCTTTTAAAGGCGCGTTTTTATGCGGAATCTCTGCTGCCGCAGCTGTCCGGCCTGACGGAGGTCATGACAAGCGGCCATACGGGCATTTTGAAAATGGCCGATGAACAGCTCTGAAATGTGATGAGCAAATTGCCGGAAAAACCTTTCGACAATATTCTGGAGGCTTATGACGATCTGCTGCGGCGCGGCGGTATCACAGCCGACCCGCAGCAGCGGAGGGTGGCGGAAAAATTCGCGGCACTGCAAGAACAGATGAGGGCGGCAGACGGCGGCGGTTTTTCTTTAAAAAAAATGCTCTCCCGTTTTCAGAAACAAAAAAAATCGAAAACAGCAGCACGGCAGGGGATTTATCTTTACGGCGGTGTCGGGCGCGGCAAAAGCTTTTTGATGGATCTGTTTTTTGAAACCGTGCCGCTGAAAGAGAAAACCCGCCTGCATTTCCACGATTTTATGCTGAAAACCCATGAGGCGCTGCACGGGCGGCGGCGCGGCACGGTCAAAATGCGGCATGTGAAGGAAGATATTCTCGCCGATTACGCGGCGGAGCTGGCGGCGGAATACAGGCTTTTGTGTTTTGACGAGCTGTTTGTGCGCGATATTGCCGATGCGATGATTTTGGGGCGGCTGTTCACAGCGTTGTTTGACCGCGGCGTTGCGGTCGTGTTTACCTCGAATTTTGCGCCGGAGGATTTGTATAAAAACGGGCTGCAGCGTGAATTGTTCCTGCCCTTTATCGCAGCGCTGAATAACAGGCTGGAGATCGTGCATCTGGAGGAAGGGCGGGATTACCGGCTTGACCGCGCCTTCCGTACGGGCACATGG
>SKHU01000161.1 GCA_007116755.1 Alphaproteobacteria bacterium | reverse complement strand
TGCAAGTGCATATAGGAGAAATCGTTTTGCGACTGCCAAGACGCAGCGGCCTGTATTTAAGGGGAGATGATGTCCCCAAAGAGCCGAAAGCGCCGCATACCCCTCCCCCCAAATACAGCAAATATTGCTATCGCGAGGGCGACCCGCCGATTGAAGTTACGCGCGCATCGTTTTATCCATACAATGCGAAATTTACAACACAGGAAGGGGAAGAGGTCTCGTACAGGTTTAAGACCTCGCAGATTTTACTGCGATATTATCCGGAATATGACGGCGGGGTGGATACGGAATGGAGTGCAGGAATACTCAGGGAGTTTAAGGAAACGGGAAAAACACTTGAGAGCCTGGACATCCGGCACGGTTTTTTTGTGTGGGAAAGAAGAGGAAGAACCCATTATATCTCTGCCACAGATGACTTGAAAACCCCATTGGGAAATCCCGTTGTTTTTGAATGCATCCGCAATATCTGCATGACGGGATATTTTGACCCTTCCGGCAAGGTCAGTTTTACTATTCGACGCGTTCCAATGCAGCCAACACCGCAGCTTGAACATAAACATAAAGCTGTGCCGCTACAGGAATTCAAGAATTTTTTTCAAGCGTTTCATGCTTATACAAGAAGCTTAACACTTGACCCGCCGGAACGGCCGGAAGAAAACGAAGCGCAGAAGGATAAAAACGAATAATGCGACCTGTCAATTCGACTGTTTTTTTAAAGAGCGGCGCTGAGCGGCATCACCCCCCCGTCACACCCGCGAGGGGCGGGTATCCATGTTTCAACAGATGCGGGTGCTTCGGAATG
Source organism: Alphaproteobacteria bacterium (assembly GCA_007116755.1). Lineage (GTDB taxonomy): Bacteria > Pseudomonadota > Alphaproteobacteria > Micavibrionales > CSBR16-224 > CSBR16-224. The sequence continues at coordinate 6,518 of SKHU01000161.1, read as the reverse complement.
GATTCCCGCCTCTCGCGGGGATGACAGGAAGGGGCGCTTGGAATGGCACTTTAAGACGATTATTGTCATCCTGAGCCGGAAGGCGAAGGATCTGTTTGCTGTGCGAAAGATTCTTCCCCCCGGCTCAAGCCCGGGGTCAGAATGACAGGAGAGGTTACAGATTTAAATATGCCGTATAGGCCCCGTCCCGAAAACCGCACCGCATCATGCGGCGGATTTGAGGCGTTCCAGTACGCGGTCGCGGCCGATCAGCAGCAGCAGGTCGCGCAGTTCCGGCCCGTGGGTCTGGCCGGTGATAGCGGCGCGGATCGGCATGAACAAATCCTTGCCCTTGCGTCCGGTTTTTTCCTTGATGGCCGCTGCCCATGATTCCCATGTATTTTCATCCCACGGCGCGGCGGGCAGAAGTTCGGCAGCAACACGGGCAAATTCCGCATCCTCGATCACCGGCTCGACAGGGCCGTGCGCCACCTGCCACCAGTCGCGGGCATCGGCGAGTTTTTCGATATTCGGACGCACCGCCAGCCAGAACGCCTCATCCGCGCCATCTACGCCCATCGCCGCCAGACGGTCTTTCACATCATCGAATTCCAGCCCGTGCAGAATTTTGCTGTTCAGGCGGTACACATCGTCAATATTGAATTTCGGCAGATTGCGCGAGAATTTGGAAAAATCGAAATTATCGATCAGCGCCTGCGTATTTTCCTGCGCCTCAATCGGGTCGGAGGTGCCGATGCGCGACAAAAGACTGGTCAGCGCCATCGCCTCCAGCCCCGTTTCCTCGCGCAGGTGCCAGATATTCAGCGAGCCGAGCCGTTTGGAGAATTTCGCCCCCTCTTTATCCGATAACAACGTGATATGCGCAAAGTCGGGCGGCGTTGCGCCGAAAGCCTCGAACATCTGGATATGGCAGGCGGTATTGGAGACATGATCTTCGCCGCGCACGATCTGCGTAATCTTGAAGTCAATATCGTCAATGACCGAGCAGATGTGATAAAGCGGCGTGCCGTCCTCGCGGATCACGACGGGGTCGGACAACAGCGCGCCATCGAACGCGACATCGCCGCGCACCGCATCCTGCCATGTAATCGGCGCGTGCAGCAATTTGAAACGCCAATGCGGCTTTCGTCCCTCGGCCTCGTAAGCGGCGCTTTTCTCTTTGGTCAGCTCCAGCGCCGCGCGGTCGTAAATCGGCGGCAGCCCGCGCCCCAGCAGGGATTTGCGTTTCAGTGCCAGCTCTTCGGGCGTTTCATAACAGGGGTAAAGCCGCCCGTTATCTTTCAGCGTTTCAATCGCCGCCGTATAACGCTCCAGCCTTTTGCTTTGACGTTCCAGCCCGTCCCAGTCCAGCCCCAGCCATTGCAAATCCTCGAAAATCGCTTGTATGTATTCGTCTTTCGAGCGATCGGTATCGGTATCGTCAATGCGCAGCAAAAATTCCCCGCCCGTCTTGCGGATCGACAGCCACGCGATCAGGGCGGTGCGGGCGTTGCCGATATGGAGATAGCCTGTCGGGCTGGGCGCGAAGCGGGTTTTGGCGGTCATTCTTGCTTTTCCTGTTTCAATATTGTATTGTGCATGCCTTATGTTAGGGTCAAAACCCATTCATTGCCGTGCTATCATAAGCGATTATACGGCAAAAGCAAGATGCGCGGAAACGCAGCACGCGGAAAAATCGGGAGAAAAATATCTCATTGATTTTTCCGAAAAAAATATGCTATATTGCATATATACGGTGTAGAAAGCGCTGTACGAAAACACATGAAAAAACTGATCAAACATATCAGCCGCCCGTTCAACTGGCTGGCCTTCCGCAAAAAAAAGCCGAAACACGACCCGCGCGCGGAGCTTGACAAGGCTATCAACCGCCTGCCGGGTCTTGCACAATCTTTAAAACTGCACAAAATTGATCTGGCAGCCGAGGATACGGTGCATATTTTCGGTTACGGCTCGCTGCCCGGCAAGCCGCACGCGCCGCCCACCGATATGAAAACCGCCTATCTGTCCGGCTATGCGCGGGATTTCTGCTGCCGCAGCGTGCGTTCGGGGACAGAGGAATTTACCGGCCTGACGCTGGGTCTGGTCAAGGACAAGGACTCGGCCGTCAAGGGTAAGGTGATGAGTTATTCCGGCATGAATATTGCCGAGCTGGCCGATATGCTCAATGAATTTGCCGTGCGCGAAGTGCCCTCCACGCCGATTTACGTCTTTCAGATCAAACGCGTCACGGATGAAGACGGCAACACGGTTCACGCCATCACCTGTCTGGCCGATACGAAAGCGCCCGGATTTGTCGGCGACGCGCTCGGCAAAGAGGTGCGCGAGGTGCTGAGCGAAGAGGAAATGAAAGAGGCGAGCCTGTGGCGCAAAGCCTCGATTATCGCGCAAGCCGCCGGTTATCTGCCGGTCGGCAAACGCCATACCACCAATAAAAGTTATATGGACCGTTTTGTGCGCTATACGCTCGACAGCTCCCCGACAAAAATCGACGAGAACGCGCCGCCGAAACTGCAGGAGTTGCAGAAAAAAGTCATTCACGGTGAAAACCGCATGCGCGAGCTGATCGAGGCGGTGGATGTCATGCGCAGCATTCTGAAACCCCAAAACCGCAAATGGCTGGAAAAAATCGAAAAGAAACAATGGGACAGCTTCATCAAAGACCAGCAGGCCATTGAAGACACACAGCAGCGCCGCGCAGAGGCACGCCGCGCCGCGGAAGAAGAGGCCGCGCGCAAGGCAAAGGAAAACGATCCCGATGCGCCGGAAAATATCCTGCCGCCGCCGCTGATCCGCAAACCGCCCCAGCCCGACGCCTCGCCGTCATAATTCCCGCCCTTCGGACAAATCCGCATATCTTAAAAATAGATTCCCGCCCCGCGCGGGAATGACAGGGAATGACAATGATAAAAAGCCGGGATAAAAAGCCGGATTGACGAGAAGCGGCGCAATGTTTAATTCTGGATTGGAAATCATATGAAGGGTTAACCGTTGTGTCATCAAATTTCACCATGACAGGCCGGAAAGTAATTATGCTGCTGCTTGCAAGCTTCTGGGCGGCCATCTTCCTCGGCGGGGTGTGTTTCTTGGGCGCACCATTAATTTTGATTTATTTCTCCTTTGGGGCGGTACTGGGAGTTGTTCTGAATGTTGTTTTGGCTATTCTGGGTCTGAGCAGTATCGTTCTAGACTGGTTCGCTAACCACGTAGCACCGGAGGGCGGCGGTGCTCCGGCCTTCTTTACGTTCATGCTTTTTTTATCAACCGTGTTCTGGACAGTTTCCTTTTTTATTGCGGGCTATTTTACCCTTTGGTGGAGGCATCACAAACAAAAGAAGGCGGAATAAAATCCGCCTCAGATTGTTGATAAACCCCATCATTTTGTCATTGCGAGCGACCTTAAGGGAGCGCGGCAATCTATAAACTGTCGGTTTTCAATGCTTTTTTGGATCGCCACGCCGCTGATCGCGGCTCGCGATGACGACGGAAAGAGTTTGTCAACAGCCTAAGGCAGAATGAAACCCGCCTCTGCGTCTCTGCGGTTTAAAAGAGATTCTTCCCCCTGCTTTCGCAGGAATGCGGTACCATATCTCCGGATTGTTTCTGACAGTTTTAAAATCCAGCTTTAAATCTAACGGTGACGGATCAGCATCAGATGCGGTTTTTTGGGCGGCTCTTCGTCGTCCTCTGCCGTGCGGGGGGGGTTGAGGAGGTCGTCCATTTCCTCCTCCAGACGTGCGAGGCGGCGCTTGAGCCGCCAGTGTTTGTGGCGCAGCGCATAATAGCTGAGTGAAATAAACATCGCACCGGCCAGAAAGCCGATGCCCAGCATCGCAAGACCGACCGCGTAAAGCGGCACGTCAAAAGGCGGGGTGTTGATCCAGTAATGGACAGCGACTTTTCCGGTATTGCCGACAAGAAACAGAACCGACAAAACCGTCAGGGGAATGGTGATCATCCAGGACAGGTAACGCATGGCGTGTCTTTCCCGTATCCGGCCGCTTTATTGCGGGCTGTCGGGGTTCATCCGCTCGTGCAGTTTTTTACCCGTTTTGAAAAACGGCACATGTTTTTCGTCAACGAACACTTTATCGCCCGTGCGGGGATTGCGCCCCTGACGCGCTTTGCGGTGTTTGACGGAAAACGTGCCGAAGCCGCGCAGCTCGACCCGGTCGCGGCGCGACAGAGCCGAAGAGATTTCCTCGAAAACCGTGTTGACGATCTGCTCCGCATCACGCAGATACAGATGCGGATTCATTTCGGCAATACGCTGGATAAGTTCTGATTTCGTCATATTATTCGCCTTGTCTTTTTGCACACAACAAACAGTAGAACCGTGCGGTCTTGTTTTTTTGATCTTCACCGACAAGATTGCCAGCCTTCATGCTCCGCGTCAAGCCATCCTTTTCAAAAAACACATAAAAGTTACAATTTCCCGCCGCGCAGCAGGCGCGGCAGTTTTTCGGCCTTGCCGCCGCCGAAGCCCATCGCCTGCGCAGCAAAAAACCGCTTGAGGGGCGGCAGCCGGTTGACCATTCCCAGCCCCAGAGCGCGCAGCCGCCGCACCGGACGGATATTGTTGGAAAACAGACGGTTCAGCCCGTCCGTCATCGCCGCCATCAGCATATTGTCGGTTTTGCGCAGCCGCTGATATTGCCCGAGCAGCACGGGCGCGCCGATATCCAGCCCGACGCGGCGGTGATCGACAACCAGCTCGGCGAGCAGCGCAATATCGCGCATACTCAAATTCAGCCCCTGCCCTGCAATCGGGTGAATCACATGCGCCGCCTCGCCCAACAGCGCCATGCGCGGCGCGGTGTATTTTTTCGCATGCATCAGCGAAAGCGGGTAAATCATTGCCTCGCCGATCAGCGAAACCTTGCCCAGATGCGGGCCGAATCGCATTTGCAGCGCCGCATCAAAAGCCTGTTTTTTCATTTTGGTGAAACGCTCTGCGCCGCCGCCATGTTCCGTCCAGACGACGGAGGAACGGTGCCGCCCGTCTTCGCTATCGGTCATCGGCAGCACCGCAAACGGGCCGGGCGGCATGAAATGTTCGACCGCGACATATTCGTGATCCTTCTCATGCGCCACGCAGCAGACAATCGCCTCCTGCCCGTAATTCCAAGATACGGTGTCAATCCCCGCCCATGTGCGGGCGGGCGAGTTGCGGCCGTCAGCGGCAATCAAAAGCGCCGCCTCGATTTTTTCGCCGGTTTTCAGCGCCGCCGCAATGCCGCTTTGCGTATGTTCAAAATCCGTAATTTCCGCAGGCGCGATATGACGCAAAGAAGATTTTTTCACCGCAGCAAACAGCGCCCGGCGCAGCAGCCGGTTTTCCACGATCCAGCCGAAAGCCTCCGCGCCGCTTTCGCCGCTGTCAAAATGCAGAAAATGCGGCGAATTTCCGTCCGCCACGCGGATATCGAGAATCGGGCAGGCATGCTCCTCCAGCCCCGCCCAGACACCCGCCGCCGCCAGCACGTTTTTCGATGCGGCGGAAATCGCCGTGGTGCGCCCGTCAAATTTCTCCTGCAACTGCTCTTCGGGCGCGGCGCGGTCAACGCAGACGACATCCAGCCCCGCCGCCGCCAGCAAAAGCGCCATCGTCAGACCCGACGGGCCGCCGCCTGCGACCAGCACCTCCGTTGCCATTTCCATATTTTCTTTTCTTTTTGTTTTTCTTGCCATTTTTCCGCCCCTTCTCTATGCTGTGCGGGCATTATATCCGCAGCACGCAGACAGGAGCAATGAAAACATGGCCGCAAAGAAACCCGAATTCGCCGCAAAAGATTACCGCCGGTTGAATGACCGCGAAACCGCTTTCTTAAAAAGATGGTTCGGCGATACGATCGATTACGAAAATGTGAAAGTCCACAGCCGCCCCTATCTGCCCGCTGGTCTGCAATCCGAACATACGGCAATGGCGCCGAACGGCCATATCTATATGAACGGCTCGACCTATGCTAAGGATTACACCGACCTGAAAACGCCGGTTTCCACCTTAAGCGTTTTCCTGCACGAGATGGTGCATGTCTGGCAGCTCAAAAACAACGTGCTGAACCCGATTGTCGAAGCGGCAAAGGAAACGCTGAAACACAAATTCGATTACAACGCCGCCTATCGTTACAAGCTGGAAAAGGGCAAGGATCTGATCAATTACGGTATGGAGCAGCAGGCCTCGATCGTGCAGGATTATTTTATGATGAAAAACCTGCCGCTGCATCTGCCGCGCCGCCTGAAGATGGACGGCATCAAATCCCGCGATCAGGCGCTGGAGCTTTATGAATCGGTGCTGAAAAACTTTCTGAAAGACCCGTCCTATCCGCGCAAATGCAAGCGCGACATCACCGGAAAAGCCTATTACACGCCGAAAAAACGCCGCCCCGGCGCATAGTTTCTAGGGTCCAGACTCATTGCTCAAATCCAATAACATAGAAGTGCTGCAATACAAATAGCGGCCATAAAGTTTCTGGCGAGTTTATCGTATCTGGTGGCGACACGCCGGAAATCCTTTAATC
>SKHU01000247.1 GCA_007116755.1 Alphaproteobacteria bacterium | reverse complement strand
TTCCGCTGACGGTCATCGGCGCAACCTCGAACCTCTTGGTGCGCGACGGCGGTATTCCGGGCGTTGTCATCCGTCTGGGCGGCGATTTTGCCAAAACGGAAATGAAAGATGACGGTCTCGTCCATGCCGGTGCGGCCGCGCTTGATGTCAGTGTCGCCAAATTCGCCGCGCAGCACAGCCGCGCGGGGCTGGAATTTCTCTCCGGCATTCCGGGCGCGATCGGCGGCGGGCTGGTCATGAATGCAGGCGCTTACGGCGGTGAATTCAAGGATGTCCTGCTTTATGCCGAAGCCGTCACACGCGGCGGCGATACTCTCCGCCTGACACCGGAGGATCTGAAAATGCGCTACCGCCACAGCGATGTGCCAGAAGGTCTTGTCTTCACAGGCGCAGTCTTCAAAACACAGGACGGCCGCAAGGACGAGATAGAGGCGGCAATGGCGGAGATCAAACGCAAACGCGAAGACAGCCAGCCGATCCGCGAGAAAACCGGCGGATCAACCTTTGCCAACCCGTTCCGCGACGATCCGTCAACCGACAAACACGCATGGCAGCTGATCGATGCGGCGGGATGCCGCGGCCTTAAAATCGGCGGCGCACAGATTTCCGAAAAACACTGCAATTTCATGATCAATACCGGCGAGGCCACCGCCGCCGATCTGGAAACACTCGGCGAAACCGTGCGCGAACGCGTCCTGGCGCAGTCCGGCATTACGCTGCGCTGGGAAATCCGCCGCATCGGCGTACCGCTGTAAACCTAAAAACAGGAATTACGGCGCAGACCGAGATGAAATCCGTGAATACGCCATTTCTGATCCCGGGGCGATTTGCGAACCTCTGCAACCAGAATATTGCCCTTTGGAAAGATTCCAGTGTACATCGGATTACAGGTTCGCACGTCAAAATGCAGTTTCCGTCCCCAATCTTCAGCAGCCTGTTCCATCTCCGCAATTAAATTCCGATTAGCCGGTGTATCGGCAAGTTGGCCTCTTTCTCCAATGACATATCCCAATTGACCATAGACAGGCTTTGTCTCAACAGAGACTTCTTTATCCGCAAATTTTTCAAATGTAAAAGCAAGTGACATAATAATTACCCTCTTTAAGTTTTTCATAGAAAATTCTTTAATGTGGCAACAGACAACTTGCCCCACATCTCGCAAATTATGTTAACATAATGCTCTCAACGCATAATTGCAACAATACGCCGTTAACGAATTGATAGTAAATTACTTTTCTGCACAAAACCTCTCCTGTTCCTCTTTCATATTGAAGATTCGCTTCCTATCTGAAATCCAAAAGCCCCTCGCCAAGCGGCGCGGAATATGCTAGGCTGAAAACAGCGTTTTCACCCGCGCCCCTTGATTTTCCGGCGCAAAATTTAAAGGATTTAAGAATAAGATGACGAAACCTCATATCGCCGTATTGCTGGGCGGCTGGGCGGCCGAACGTCCGGTTTCTCTGGTCAGCGGCAAATTCTGCGCCGATGCGCTGGAGGAAGCGGGATATCCCGTCACACGCATCGACGTAACGCGGGATATCCGCACGCTTTTGGAAAAGCTGGATACCATCGCCCCCGATGCGGTTTTGAACATGCTGCACGGCCCGTTCGGGGAAGACGGCTGCATGCAGGGGCTATTGGATATGCTGGATATTCCCTACAGCCATTCGGGCATGACCGCCTCGGCGATTGCGATGGACAAACAGAAAACCAAAGATATCGTCGCCGCGCGCGGCGTCGCCGTTCCCGAAGGGCGGCTTTTAAGCCGCGCCGCATACTTAAAAAACGGCATCGGCATCGATGCGCCCTATGTTGCCAAACCGAATGCGGAAGGGTCATCTTTCGGCGTTTATATCGTGCCGCGCGGCGCGAACCGCTCGCCGCTGGACAGCGAGGAAATCTGGCGGCTCGGCAACGCCGATAAAAAAGTTCTGGTCGAGGAATATATCCCCGGCCGCGAATTGACCGTCGCCGTCATGGACGGCAAGCCGCTGGCCGTTACAGAGATTATTGCCCATACGGAATTTTACGATTACGAGGCAAAATACGCCGAAGGCGGGTCACGGCATACCCTGCCTGCCGATTTGCCGCAAGAGATATATGACCGCGCCCTGCATGATGCCAAAACCGCGCATGAAGCGCTGGGCTGCACCGGTGTCACCCGCAGTGATTTCCGCTATAACGACACGGAAGACGGGCGCAAAGGGCTGTTCTTTCTGGAAATCAACACCCAGCCCGGCATGACGCCGACCTCGCTGGTGCCCGAACAGGCGGCGCATTGCGGTATGGATTTTGCGGCGCTTGTCGCGTGGATGGTCGAAGACGCGCTTCAACGCCGCGCAAAAGGACAAAGCCATAAAGGGGAGACAGATGGCAGGACGAAAAAAAACAGCGCGCAAAACGGCGGAAAACAGCACAGCGCGTAAAAAATCGACAAAGATGCGCAATTCATCCGCGCATCTTTTGCGCAAATCTGTTATACTGACAACAGTCGCAGTGTTCGCGCTGTGGCTTCTCTCCGGTCTTGCATCCGCAGGGCTGGCTTCTCAAATAAAAACACAGATCAGCGAGGCAATCTTGCAGGCAAGCGCAACAGCAGGTTTCGCCGTAGGCGAAGTAACCCTCACGGGACGGCATCACACCGATGCCGAAGAATTGCGCCGCCTGCTGAATCTTGAAGCCGGCGCGCCGGTTTTCGCTTTTTCCCCTGAAAAAGCCGCCGCCCGTATCGCAAAAATCGCATGGGTGGAGGATGTCTCGATCCGCCGCAGCCTGCCCGATAAAATTGAAATTATCCTGACAGAACGTATTCCGGCTGCCGTCTGGCAGCATGCGGGGCGGCAATCCGTCATTGACCGCAACGGCATCGTGCTGGCCGAAGACGATATATCGGATTTTCACGGGCTGCCGCTGCTGATCGGCCGTGACGCGGCAGAGCACGCACGCGAAATTCTGACCATGTTGCATGCCGAACCGGCGCTGCACCCCTATTTCGGGAGTGCCGCCCGCATCGGCGGCCGCCGCTGGGATATGATCCTTTCCGGCGGCACACGCGTCAAACTGCCGGAAAACGACCCCGAACATGCGCTGGCGCAAATGATGAAACTGCACAACCAGGAAGGCATTCTGGACATTGACTGGATACATATTGATCTGCGCACAGAAGGGCGCGTGATCTTCAAACCCGAACGGCATGCCGCTGCAAACGGCACGCAAACCGCCTCTACCTCTACTTCTACTTCTACTTCTACTTCTACTTCTACTTCTATATCTACCCCTGCCCTGCCGCCGTCCGCATCCGCGAACGGTATCTGACCCGCACGAAGCTTGAAAACCGTCCGACGGAAGTAATCCGTCACTTTAAAAAAACAACAATGGGAGAAACCGCCATGCGTTTTGCACAGTCATTATTTGATTTCGACAAACTCAAACCGCTGACAGGCAGCAACGGCAAAGACGGCGCACAAAGCGAAACCATCCACGTTCCCCAGAAAAAGAAAACACGGGAAATTCCCGTCGCGGTACTGGATATCGGTACCAGCAAAATCTGCTGCATGATCGCCCTGTCCGACATGGAAAGCCGCAAAATCACCGATATCATCGGCATCGGCCATCATGCGGCGGCGGGTATGAAAAGCGGCAGCATCATTGATCTGAAAGCTGTCGAAAACGCTGTCGGTGCCGCCGTGCAGGCGGCGGAAAACATGGCGCGTCCAAAAATGAACGGCACAAGTTTGCAAAATATTTTTGTCAATATTCCGGCCTTGCATGCCACGCCGCATCATTTTTCCGTCGATGTGCGTATTTCCGGCCACCAGATTACGGAAAAAGATATCGAGGCCGCGCTGGTACAGGCACGCAACACCGCCGCACCGGGGCAGGAGGATATCGTGCATGTCATCCCCGTTTCCTACAGTGTTGACAACCAGACCGGCATCCGCACGCCGGTGGGCATGTACGGGCATCAGCTCGGCGTTGATATCAGCATTATCAGCGTTCTGTCCACGGCGCTGAAAAACTTTTCCGGCTCCGTGACGGCCAACCATCTTGATATCGCCGGTTTCTGCGTGTCGCCCTATGCGTCCGGCCTGTCCTGTCTGGTGCAGGACGAGCGCGATCTGGGCTGCACAATCATCGATATGGGGGCCGGCACAACACAGATTGCCGTATTTTTTGAAGGTGCGCTGATTTACACCGGCGCGGTTCCTGTCGGCGGACAGCATGTTACAAACGACATCGCCCGCGGCCTGACAACCTCGCTGATGGATGCGGAGCGACTAAAAATTCTCTACGGCAGTGCCGGACACAGCGGCTATAGCGATCACGACACGATCGACGTGCCGGTCATCGGCGAAAGCGGCGAGATTTCCGGCAACAAGGTTCCGCGCTCGCTGATGACGGGCATCATTCAGCCGCGGCTGGAGGAAACCTTTGAAATGGTGCGCGCCAAACTCAATGACGAAGGCCTCGGGCAAGTCGCCGGCCGCCGCGTTGTGCTGACCGGCGGCGCAAGCCAGCTTGCCGGACTTCCCGAACTGGCGCGCCATGTACTGGATAAACAGGTGCGTCTGGGCAGCCCCGAACAATTGCCCGGCCTGCCGGAATCCACGGGCGGCCCCGGATTTGCCACAACGCTCGGCATGTTGTCCTATGCCGCGGAATACGCGCAATCCGCCCTTGAAACACGCCGCACACCGCGTCTTCCGGCGCTGGCTGTGCCGAACAACTTCCTGAAAAAAGCCGCAGGCTGGATCAGGGAAAACTGGTAGAAAATAACGCCCTCATGCGAGAACTCTTGCCGCGCCTTACCTTATGGATAAAGGCGCGGTTTTTTTTGGGCAATATTCTGCCCGATCCGCAAAAAAATCGGTTTTGTTCATCATTTTTTAATAATTCCCTTTGCGTTTTCCCGCAAAACAAGTACACTTAAAGAATAGAGCCGCATCAATCCGATAGGTTCTTTCTCCACAGTTTCTACAATAATAATGCACAATTTATTACGATCCGGAGTCTAAAAACGTAATAAAATTATAAAAAAAGAAAATACAGACTCTGGAAACGTGATACAAGAGCGCCTAAGATAAAAAGTACATTCGAAGCGGAGGGACTATAAATGTTAAACATCAGAATGCAATCGCAGGACACGCGCCTGCGTCCGAAGATAACCGTGATCGGTGTCGGGGGAGCAGGAGGGAACGCTGTCAATAATATGATCAATTCCGGCCTTGAAGGCTGTGAATTTCTGGTCTGCAATACCGATGCGCAGGCACTTGAAAACTCTATCGCACCGCAAAAAATCCAGCTTGGACCGCATGTTACGCGCGGTCTGGGTGCCGGGGCAAATCCGGAAATCGGCGCCGCGGCAGCAGAAGAAAGCATCGACGAGATTTTAAGCTATCTCGACGGTTCCAATATGGTGTTCGTCACCGCCGGTATGGGCGGCGGCACCGGAACGGGCGCGGCCGCTGTCATCGCCCGCGCCGCACGCGAAAAAGGCGTTCTGACGGTCGGGGTTGTCACCAAGCCCTTCCAGTTTGAAGGCACGCACCGCATGAAACTGGCCGAAAACGGCATTGAGGACATGCAGCAATATGTCGATACGCTGATTGTCATCCCCAACCAGAATTTGTTCCGCATCGCCACGGAAAAAACCACTTTCGCCGATGCGTTCTGCATGGCGGACGAGGTTTTGCAATCCGGCGTGCGCGGCGTGACCGATCTGATGGTGATGCCGGGTCTGATCAATCTGGATTTTGCCGATATCCGTGCCGTTATGGCGGAAATGGGTAAGGCGATGATGGGCACGGGCGAGTCGGAAAGCGACAACCGCGCCATTGAAGCCGCCGAAGCCGCTATCTCCAACCCGCTGCTGGACGATATTTCCATGAAAGGCGCACGCGGCGTTTTGATCAACATCACCGGCGGCAACGATATGACGCTGTTTGAAGTGGATGAAGCCGCCAACCGCATTCGCGATGAAGTCGATCCCGATGCCAATATCATCTTCGGTTCGACCTTTGATGAAAGCCTGTCGGGACGCATGCGCGTTTCCGTTGTGGCCACGGGCATTGACGCGGAATTGCAAAAATCGCATCTGAAACCCGGACGCACGCAGGCCGCACCGCATTACGTTCAAAAAACCGCAGCGACAGAGAAAGAAAAAGCGGAAAGCGAAAATACGCAGGAACGCCCTGCAACCGAAAATTTTGCGCAAACGGAAAACGCCGCGCCGTCCTATACGACGCGCCCGTCACCGCTGCCGCAAACAGCCGGTTTCCGCAACGATATCCCCAAACTTCCCGCCTCCCTTGCCGCCGCACCGTCCGCTTCGCCCTATCAGGCGACTGCCTCGGCTGCACCGCAAAAGGAAACGGCAACTCAAGCTCCGGCGCAAACCGCAGGACATGCCGCAGGCGTTCAGGATTGGGGACAGAACACGGCCGCCGCCGTCAAGCTGGACGCGGAGGATGTTCTGGATGCCACGCAAACGCAGCCGCGAACACCGGTCAGCCAGAAACGTGCAACCCCCGAAAGCGAATGGCCGCAACCGCAGCGCAGCCCGTGCGGCAACCGCTTCATTCCGCCCAAGCCGGTCGATCCGCGCAGCCTGACGGAAGAAGATGCGTTTTTGCCGGAACAGCCTTCGGCTCCCGCTCCGGAAAAGACAGCCGCAACGGCAGAAAAACCGCAAACCGCACTGACAGCAGAAAAACCGCAAACAGCACCGCAAAAACCGGCTGCACCCGCGGCAGAGAAACCGTCTTTCTTCGAAAGACTGACAGGGCAGAAAAAATCCGCACCGCAAACGGCTACACCGCAAAAGCCGGATGCAAAAAAAGCGGATGACGATGAACTGGACATTCCGGCATTCCTCCGCCGGCAGGCCAATTGATCTGTCTTCCGCCGCTGAGAATTGTATTGCCTACTCTTTTTACCTCACATGCCGGGACTTTCGTGTCCCGGCTTTTTTCTTCCCCTTCAGGCAAAAAATCTTTAGACAAAATAAAGGATTTGTTTTTAGGATAGAGAAGTAGAGTTTCGTTTATTTATCAATGTGACAATCGGCCGACATGAAAATTTTTCTGACAAAAGACCACACACATCAGGTGTCCTTTAACGGCCCGATCCGCACAGGGTTGTTTCTGGAATCAAAGAAATTTCTGGCAACCGGCTATCATGAATTTCAAAAGGAATTTATGAATACGCTGTCCAATGTCGCGCACGGCATCTGGGGCGCGTCGAATTTCCTGACCTACGGCGACGGCAGCGAAGTGTTGCCGGATACGGTGCGCGGCTTTCCGATTGTGCCGCAATATTTCATTACCCGTATCCTTAAAG
>SKHU01000182.1 GCA_007116755.1 Alphaproteobacteria bacterium | reverse complement strand
CTCTTTGGCGTAATGCGACACCTCGTCCTTTTCATGCGGGCGGATCAGCAGATTGTCACTGCGAATACCGATTTTTGCCCACCAGTCTTTCCGTGCTTCGATCCAGAAATCCAGCCATTTTTTTGCTTCGTCAGGATGACAGAACCATTCCATTTCCATCTGCTCGAACTCGCGGGAGCGATAGATGAAATTGCGCGGCGTCACCTCGTTGCGAAAGGCCTTGCCGATCTGCGCAATACCGAAAGGCGGCCTGACCCGCGCCGAAGACAGCACATTGCGGTAATTCAGAAAAATCCCCTGCGCCGTTTCGGGGCGGAGATAGACTTTGTTGCTGCTGGATTTTTCAATACCTGTGCTGGTTTCAAACATCAGAGTAAACTCGACAGGCTCGCTTAAGGCGCCGCCGCACAACGGGCACGGATCCTGCAATCCTGTCTCATGCATCTGCCCGGTCGCCAGATAGCGGGTCAATTCCATCATATCGGGCAGCGCATCGGGTTGTCCGTTCACACGCGTCGCAAGAAAAGACAGGGTCACTTCCGGATTTTTGACCAGAGCCAGATTGGGGGCAAGTTTTTTACCATTTGTTTGCGCCCATTTGAGCAAGCGCGGCGTGTCGATTTCTCCTGTTACAGGCGTAAACTCCTGAAGCAGTGATGAAAGCCACGCACAATCTGTGGCCAGAATATCCCAGAGATGATCGCCGCGCACAAAATGGCCGCAATCCGGACATTTGCGCATCGGGTCGGAAAATCCGGCGAGATGGCCTGAAGCTTCCCATGTTCTTGGATTTTGAATGATAGAGCTGTCGATGCCAACGATGTCCAGCACCTCGCCGTCAGGGCCGAGCGGCGGTGCAATCACCATATCCTGCCACCACCAGTCGCGCAGATTGTTTTTGAGCTGCGTGCCCAGCGGGCCGTAATCCCAAAAGCCGTTGATGCCGTCGTAAATGTCGGAGGCACGAAAGACAAAACCGCGCCGCTTGCAAAGCGCCGTCAATTCATCCATATCCACCGTTGCCGTCGAAGAGGACACCGTATCTTCCGCCGTTTGCGCTTTGCTCATACCTTTGCCGTTCCTTTTATTATGTTCTTGCCGTTTTTTTTGCACATTTATATACAATATACAACTTTACTGCATATCATTTGCAGGCACAAATGATAATCGGCAAAAACATCGGTGGAAACAGCTAGGTTTTGGGGTTGCTCTTTTTGGCGGCTTTGGGTTTGGCGGCAGCTTTTGACTCGGCTTCACGCGCCTGATAGGCGGCCATCATCACGGTATAGTGACGGTCATGCGGCTTTGCGTCGATTTCCTTCAAAAATGCCGCATTGCTTTTTTCCGCATCATATTGCTTAAGAAGCGCGACAGCTTCGTGAAACACAACGCCTTTGACCAGATTTCCGGTCAGATGGCCGAAATAATTTTCTACGCGGTTCTTTCCCGTCTGTACGCGGTAGGTATCGGGAATAGCCTCTCCGGTAAAAGCAATGATATGACGGTCGGCCGGCTCATAGACGAAGCCGTCCACACGCCATTTTCCGCTCCACTGGCGACGCATAACAAGACTTTGAAACTCCCTGTCTGTATCAGCCACGGGCGTACGGTGACTTTCAAGCCATTCTTCACGTAAATGCGAAAAACCGTTGAAAACGGAGGAAATTTTCTTTGATATAAAATCGCGGGTCTTTTTGAATTTTGGAAGTTTCATTACACGCCTTGCCTTGTTGCCATATCGGGTTGCCTGCACAATACATCAGCTTATGACAATAAGTCAAGCGGAAAGCGCGAATTTCCGTGCTGTGCTTGATCTGTGTTTGATCTTGACGAAAACGCGCACTTTGCCTAGGCTCGAATAGCTTTATATACATCAGCGGGAATCATAGGAGGAGCAAAAATATGACGGCACAGCCTCTTGCCAAAACGGACACGCAAAAACCGGAAACGGCAAACACCAAATGGGTTTACAGTTTCGGCGCGGTCAAAACGGAGGGGGATGCCCGATTGCGCAACCTGCTCGGCGGCAAAGGTGCCAATCTTGCGGAAATGTGCCGTATCGGCCTGCCCGTCCCGCCCGGTTTTACGATTACAACAGAGATGTGCGGATATTTCTACGACCATGACAACACCTATCCCGACACGCTTGAAAATCAGATAAAAGAATCTATCGAACGCATTGAAAAAGAGATGAAATGCCGCTTCGGGGATAGAGAGAATCCGCTGTTGCTTTCCGTACGATCAGGCGCACGCGTGTCCATGCCGGGCATGATGGATACGGTTTTAAATCTCGGCCTGAATGACGACACGGTTGCCGGACTTGCCGCACGCAGCGGTGATCTCCGTTTTGCGTGGGACAGCTATCGCCGTTTTGTACAAATGTACGGCGATGTCGTTCTGGGTGTGGAGCACGATATGTTCGAGGATATTCTCGACACGCTCAAGCGCCGTGAAAACATCACCCATGATACGGAGATCACGGCGGAAGGCTGGCAGGATATCGTCGCGCAGTACAAAAAACTGGTCGAGGACGAAACAGGCCGCCCCTTCCCGCAGGAACCGGAAGAACAGCTCTGGGGCGCAGTCGGCGCCGTGTTCAAGTCATGGATGGTGCCGCGCGCCATGACCTATCGCAAGCTGAACAATATTCCCGGCGACTGGGGTACTGCCGTCAACGTGCAGGCGATGGTCTTCGGCAATATGGGCGAAAACTGCGCCACGGGCGTTGCCTTCACGCGCGACCCCAGCACCGGAGAAAACGCGTTCTACGGCGAATATCTGATGAATGCGCAAGGGGAAGATGTCGTTGCCGGTATTCGCACCCCGCAACATCTGACCGTCAAGGGCAAGCAGGATAATCATTCCGATCTGCCGGCGATGGAAGAGGAATTGCCGGAAATTTTTGCCGAATTGACGCAAATCCGCGAAACGCTGGAGAAACATTACCGCGAAATGCAGGATATTGAATTTACCGTGCAAAGCGGCAGGCTTTATATGCTGCAAACCCGCACTGGCAAACGCACGGCGGCAGCGGCTTTGAAAATCGCCGTTGATATGGCTGAAGAAGGCCTGATCTCAAAAGAAGAGGCCGTGCTGCGCATTGCGCCGGAAACGCTGGATCAGCTTTTGCACCCGATGCTGGACCCCGATGCGGAGAAAGCAACACTGACCAAAGGCCTGCCCGCCTCCCCCGGCGCAGCCTCCGGCGTTTTGTCCTTTCATGCCGATGATGCCGAGCACAAAGCCAAGCTGGGGCATAATGTCATCCTGTGCCGGATCGAAACCAGCCCCGAAGACATCCACGGCATGTATGCCGCGCAAGGTATTCTGACGGCGCGCGGCGGCATGACCAGCCATGCGGCGGTTGTGGCACGCGGCATGGGGCGCCCTTGCGTTGCCGGTGCCGGTGCGCTGCACATCAATTATCAGGACAAAAGCGTCACAGTCGGCGATACGGTTCTGCAAGCGGGCGATACCGTCACCATCGACGGCGCGACAGGCGAGGTTTTCGCAGGCAGTGTACCGACGATCCAGCCCGATCTGTCCGGCGATTTTGAAATATTGATGGCCTGGGCAGATGAAACGCGCGGCCTGCGTGTCCGCGCCAATGCAGACACGCCCGCCGATGCGGAAACCGCCCGAAAATTCGGCGCGGAAGGTATCGGGCTGTGCCGTACCGAACATATGTTCTTTGAACCTGACAGGATTTTGAACGTACGCAAAATGATTCTGGCAGAAAACACAGCCGAACGCGAAGCGGCACTGGCATCTCTCGAGCCCGAACAGAAGGGCGATTTTGCCGGTCTGTTCCGCGTGATGGCAGGGCTTCCGGTTACGATTCGTCTGCTGGACCCGCCGCTGCATGAATTTTTGCCGCATGAAGAAGAGGATATCCTGAAACTTGCCGACGCGCTCGGCCTTCCCGCAGACCAGTTGAAAAACCGCATTGCCCGCCTGCACGAGGCCAACCCGATGCTGGGGCATCGCGGCTGCCGTCTGGGCATCGTCTATCCGGAAATTTACGCGATGCAGGCACGCGCTATTTTTGCCGCCGCCGTCACCGTCCGCAAGGAAGGCGGAGATGTGCCGACACTGGAAATTATGGTGCCGCTTGTCGCGACGGAACGGGAACTGGCGATTGTAAAAGACATCATCGACCGCGAAGCGGAAAAAATCATGGCGCAGCACGGTATCACCGATCTTGATTATATGACCGGCACGATGATCGAATTGCCGCGCGCCGCGCTGAAAGCGGATGAAATCGCCCGCAGCGCCGCGTTTTTCAGCTTCGGCACCAATGATCTGACGCAGACGGCGCTGGGGCTGAGTCGCGACGATTCCGGCAGCTTCCTGCCTTATTATCAGGAAACCGGCATCTGGGCACGCGACCCGTTCATGACACTGGATATCGACGGTGTCGGCGAGCTTGTCAGGCTGGGTACGGAGCGCGGCCGCGCAACAAACCCTGATCTGAAGATCGGCATTTGCGGCGAGCACGGCGGCGACCCCGAGTCCATCGCGTTTTTCCATGAAACGGGGCTGGATTACGTATCCTGCTCCCCCTATCGTGTCCCGATTGCACGTCTGGCGGCGGCACAGGCCGCATTGAAGAAAAAAACGGCATGATTATTCGCGACCGTCTTTCTGCGCCCGGCTATCCCGCCCGCCCGAATGAAGATGCTTGCGGCGCCGTTCCGGAAAAGGGGCTGGCATGGGTCATTGACGGCGCAACCGGCCTTGCTGAAGACAACCTCATTGCCGATGAATACAGCACCGATGCACAATGGTTCGCACACAGCGCAAACGCGTTACTGGCACATTTCGGCAAGCGTCTTGATGAAAAATCCGGACATGCTCCCTTCTCCCTGATCCGCAGCCTGCTGGAAGATGTCACGGATACTTTGCAAAAAGAATTCGACAAAAACAAAAAACGCTCCCCGACAGCGCCGTTTGAACTGCCCTGCGCCAGCCTCTGTCTTGTCTATATTCCGGTTGAAAGCGCAGATGTGCATTGCTTCGGCCTCGGTGACTGCCCTGTTCTGATCGAGACGGAGGACGGCGTAGAAATGCTGGAAAATGATCCGGTTCTGGCGGCGCGCGATGCGCAATCCGCCGCACTGGCCACGCCGTACCTTGCGGAAGGACTTGGCTTTACGGAAACACGCAAAAAAATCGCAGAACATTTAACAACCGGACGCGGTCTGGTCAATACGGCGCAAGGCTATCCGATTTTTTCACTTGATAAAACTGCGCCGCAAAATATGCGCCATGAGTTATTCTCACGCAAAGCCAGCGGTCATGCGCTGCTGTTGTCGGACGGATTTTACGCGCTGGTCGATAAATACGGATGTCACACGCATGAAACACTGATGAACGCGGCCCGCAAATCGGGACTTGCCCCGCTTTATGACCTGCTCCGCAAAACCGAGCAGGAAGATGATCCGGACGGCAAAACATATCCGCGCCTGAAACAGTCGGATGACGCAACGGCCATGCTATTGCAATTCTGATTTGCTATTCCTGCAGATGGCGTGTCTCGGCAGCATCTCCACGAACCTTGCCCTTCAATGCACCGCTCAGATAATTGGCAAGGAACGTCATACGCGACTCATCCTCATCCTCATATTCAACCTCTTCAAACCGCTGCGCGTAATCGTAAAAATCCGACGGCACGGAGGTTGACACTTTGGCGATATGCGCCAGCAGCTTGATTTCCAAATCGTCCAGATCGCCGTCTTCGCCGATCATCGCGCGCAGCCAGTCCCACTCCATATCGTCCAGAACGCCTTCGGAAATATCATCCGCCAGCAGAAATGCAGTAATCGCTTCAATAAAAAACTGGTCATATTCCGGACATTTTGTTCCGCCTTCAGAAATCGCATCATTGATCGCAAACAGCATTTCCGCCTCTTCCTGATCGATCGCGCCATCCTCGACTATACTGGCCTGCATCATCAGAACCTCGTCCTTATCAATATGCAGATCTTCGAGAATATGATGGCCAATATCCAGCAAATCCGGTTTTTGTGTCTCTTCAGACATGGTTATCCTCCTTTTTGAATTTAAGAACTGCCCCTTATATTCAGCAGCCATATCTTCCGCGCCGCACCTAAAAAAAATCCGGTCGCTCCGGACGATAGTTTACCGCATATCGGCGCTCAAAACCATTCACAAATTGCATTAATGCCAAACGCCGCTTTTTGGCGGCTTTGTATTGCTCCATTTTATCAGCATGGGACTCCGCACTGCCTCTTGCAAGTCCTGCCTCAAAATTCGCAATAAAATAACGCAGATTGATAGCCTCCAAAAATGCCGCTGCCGTAAGAAAGCTGCGACCGATGCGCTCCGCGCGGTCTCCGCCCGATGCGGTGAAATGAAAAACACCGCTTTGCCCTGATGCCCGGTGAATCAGCGAGTTGCGTGTTGCCCCCTCCGCATCGCTGAAAACAGCCGCAATATTGGCCTGATGCTGTATCTGCGTCTTTTTGCCCAATCTATCCAGAACCGTCTCGACGGTTTTCAGAGTCGCATCGTAATTGTCCAGCGTTGCCAAAGCACAGCGTTCGACAACATCGGCAAAGGGAGATTTGACCGTTTGAAACACACCCGCGCCTTCATAATAGACGGCACCCCAGTTTTCTTCTGCATGGTAAATCTTTCCGTAATCGGACAGTGCTTGCCCCCACAGCCTCTCCCATGCCGGATCCCTGTTTTTAACAGGGCCGTACCAGAAAAAATTCTCCACAACAGCTCCCGCCATGCGCAAGGTGTCAGGCATATTCTGGGCGCGCACAACAATATTTTCCTCCACCCCGCCCTGCGCAAGGCGCAGATGAATACGGTTACTGCGAATTATAATCGGCAACTCCGCCTCCGCAGACACGCTTTCGGGAAAGGAAAAAATGATTTTTTCACGCACCAGTGAAGTTGAAAATTCTCTCATAAAACAAACCGGAAAATTCTGAAAAACCGCATATTTTCAGAGTGCCACGGCTTTTTGATATCGGCAAGAGTTTCTTCTTGATTTTCAGCGCGCTTCGGTATAATCTTCCCGTGGTTCGCCGCAGTAGCTCAGGGGTAGAGCAACGCATTCGTAATGCGTGGGTCGGGAGTTCAAATCTCTTCTGCGGCACCATTTTCCCTCAAAAATCATCTCATATTTTCGCAATAACACAATGAAAACAAGCGTTTTTATTGTCATCTTGCGAATTTTTCATTTTGCGTTTTTCCTATTTTGGTATACAATTTGGTATGCATTGTGGTATACTGAATGGTATGCAGAATTTTGACCCGGGGGCCGTATTATGTCCGACTACCTCATTGAAAGAAACGGCTGGTATTACTATTTCCGGCG
>SKHU01000101.1 GCA_007116755.1 Alphaproteobacteria bacterium | reverse complement strand
CGGAATTTGATATGCGGAAAAATATTCGGCGCATCGCGTTTGAACGTGTCCAGCACTTCCGCCGCGGTAAAGCGCGGCTTTTTCGGATTTTCCGGAGACGGCACGGTCAGACTGGCCCCGACAAGCGCACCGCCTGACGTGACGGCAATCATGTCGAACAGCTCGCTCGTATGTTTTCCGGTTTTTTCCTCGATCTCTTTTAAAATTCTTGCGGGAATTATTCCGCGCACACCACCCCCGTCAATCACCAAAACCGTAAAGACGCGTTTTTTCGTGCTCATAGCCGGGTTTCCTGTCTTTTTCAGAGGGCATTTCTGGGAATACACAAATTGCGCGCCTGATCTGCCGAATTCAGGTGCGCATTGCGGCAGCCCTTTTACGAAATGGTTTTACATGAGAGGAGTATAGGAGATTTGCCGCGCTTTGTCAGTAAAATATTATTTTACGGAACTCCGGTCTTTTGCCGGAGGCGGGGCGATAATATTGTCCTCGTTTTGCGGTTCGGGCAGCGGCTTTATGCGGTCAAATCCGAATCCCGCATGCGCCGACGACCATTCGGCGGTATTGAAGGAGCGGCAGCTGCGGCACAGCGGTGCCCAGTGCCTCTCCGCATGGCCGCAGGATATACAGGCCCATGCGGGATGCGCAGACAGATCCACGGCCATTTCCAGCCATTCGCGCGCTTTGGTTTCGTCGCCGCCGTCGAGAATTTCCAGCCGCGCCAGACTGCGGTAATCGCCGGCCTGTTTACAGAGGCGGCGCGCTTCCTCCCATTTTTCCGCTGCTATCGCCGCCTGTCCCATCATCGCACAGGACAGGCTGCCATGCGGTGCAAGGCGGTACAGCCGCCGCACCCAGTAATAGCGGTTTTCCGCATAATCTTTTTCATTGGCGTTTTTCTTGCGCAGCGGCGGCAGCATGGAAAGCCACAAATCCTGCAGATCGGGATGCTGCTGTTGCCGCCATGTTTTTTCTACGGTTTTGATGGCGCTGCGCTGCTTGTTGGTTTGCAAAAGCAGCTGCGCATAGAAAACAGCGGCGGGAATAAAAGACGTATCGATGCGCCATGATTTTTTCGCCAGCCGCAGCGCCGTATGCAGCAGATCCTGCTGTTCGGCCTCCATACCGCGTGCCAGCAGCAGCGCCTGCCGGTGTTTTTCGCCGATGGTGCGGTCAAGTGCGCCCAGCCTTACGGCTTTCGACAGGCTTTGCTCGGCCTTTTGCCAGTCGCCCTGCCGCGCCTCGTTTTCAAACAGATGCAGCACGATCCACGGCTGTTTCGGTGCGACGGTTTCGGCATGTTCCATCAATTCGATCATGCGATCCTGATCATTATCGGCCGCGGCCAGACGCATCAATCCGCGGATTCCGAAAAACGCGGCGTTTTCGTCATCCAGCAGCGTTTCAAATTCCCGTCTTGCGGTTTTTTTGTCATCGGACATCAGTGCGGCCTGCGCCGTCAAAAGTCCGGTCAGCGGGGCTTCGGGCAGCAGTTTTTTTGCGCGCCGCGCATGGCGTCCGGCATTGCCGGAATCCCCTGCCGCCACAGCCGCCAGACCGCGCGTGATGGCCAGATAGGCGTTTTCGCGCGCCTGTGCCTCACGCCAGCGGCGCACGGATTTCGGCACGGAGATAAAAGCGCGGTATATCCGCCCGAATATCATGAAAATCACAATCAGAAAAACAACGGCGAATAGCAGCACCTGTGTCGAGGTTTCGATCGTATAGTTTTGCCAGTCGATGCGCACCTCGCCCGGATTCGCCATGACCCAGCCGACCGCTGCGATCAGCAGGCCGAGACGTAACAGAAACCAGATTGCGCGTAACATGAATATCGACCGTCAATTTCGATTAAAATAAATATACTGCCTTTTTTAAACCTTTTTGGCGGTTTAATCAAACCCAATCATGGTTTAATCATAGCTGATCGCAGGATGCCGGTCGCCTGTATTGCGGGTCGGATCCCATTGCAGATTCAGATCACGCCCGCCACGCGGTACGCCCATCGGATCAAGGAAGTTGCGTTGCAGGAATCTTTCCAGATTTCCGGGAGAAAGCTGCGTGCCGCCGCCGCCCGTTGTCAGGCTGCGCGGAATCAAGGCGTTGAGCATACTGTTGGACAAGAGGGCATTGGTGTCGCCGGCGATAATCGCGGCACGTGCCTGATGCGCCCATTTTTCAGCGGAGCGTGCCGCCGGCCCTTCCAGCTGCTGCAGCGTCTGCACTGCGCCGCGCAAATCACCGGCCTCGATCTGCTGATGCGCACGGTTGACGATATTGGTGACAGGGTGATTCGGTGTCAGAATGCGTTCGCCGTCTTTGGTGACGGTGACAAGACTGCCCAGCCTGTGCGCGGCGCGGTCGCCGAAAGACAGCTCCTCCCCCGCCAGTGCGGCATTGAGAATTTCATTCGTCAACCCGCCGAATTCGCGTTTGAGCGCATCATGGCTCAAAACACCGTCTTCGGCATAAGGCACAAGCTGATCCAAAGCGGCCTGCAATTCCGGATTGTTGCCGACAAGATCACGGATGATCTGCAGATCGTCATCGAAAGGCCGGCCGCTACCGACGCTTTCGCGAAACTGTCCGAGTGCCAGCAGCATCGCTGCGGCGGTCAGATCTTGACGGCTGACATCCTGCAACAGCCGCGCCAGTTCCTGATCGCGCTGCCGTGCTTCGGAGACGGCGCTGTCCAGCTGGTCGACATCACCGCGCAGGCTGCGGATAATGCCCTGCAATTCGCTGACGGATTGTTCCAGCTGCGCTTTCTCGCCCGCTTCCGTCATATTATCGACGCGGGTCATTAACCGATCGAGGCTGTTATAGCGGCTTTCCAGTTTTTCCAGACGGCTGCCGACGGCCATTTCACCCAGCTTGCCGACATTGCGTACGGTGCGGGCGATCTGATCAGTGCGGTTTTCCAGCTCTTCGATCTTGCGGTTCAGCGCACCGGCATAGTGCCGCGATTCTATCGCTTCCTTGCGCTGCAGATCGGTGAGTTGAATCCCCATATCATTCAGGCGTTTCTCCATCGCGGCAACCTGCGCAGAGCGTTCACGCGCCTTGTCGTATTCCGGTTTCATCACAACAAGCGATGCGGAAACAATAATCATGTACAAAACCGCCATCGACATAATCATGCGTTCGACAAAGTTCCATTTCGTCTGCCAGATGACCTGGCGGCGGCGGCGGTCGAGTCCGGTACGGCGGTCGGCACCCGTACGGCGTTCGGGACCGGCGTAATTCGGATCGATTCGCTTGCGTCTGTCCCAGCCGTGGCGGCGGTCGCTAAAGTTGCGCCGGTCGTTGGGAATTTTGATCGGTATACCGTCTGCGAAGCGGCGGGCTTTTTCATTGCTGTGTCCGGAAGCGGGGCTGCGGCGGTCATCCTGTCTTTCCCGCCGGTCTTCCTTGTAATGCACGGTGGCGCTTTCCCGTTCTCCGGCGTAAAGGGAAACCCCGTCCTCCTTCGCCAGCGCCATCAATTCGCGCATGCGCGCGGAGGGAATGCTGTCGCGCTGTTTCCAGCCCTGTACGGTGCTGGGGGTCAGCCCCATGCGTTTGGCCAGCGGGCGGATACCGCCCAGCGCCTCGATAATTTCTGCAGCGGGGAGTGTGTTGTTTTCCGTGTCGGTCATGCGGGATTATCCTTATGTGCCGTCTTTTAATGTGCCGTCCTTTATTTTTCTTGCCGCAAGCGTATGCGTACGGCTTTTTTATTCGCAAAGTCTAAAACGCCTCTTCAAGCGCTTTCATCATATGGCGGTGATCGGGTTTTTCCGCCACCGCCGTTTTTCTCCACCGTACGTGTCCGGCGACATCTGCCGTACGTGTACTGATGCATATTATTGTTATTGAAGCACATTTTCCGAGTAAATCACAGTCTTTTGCAAGGCGTATAAAATTTTCCGCCGTACGTGCGGAATAAAACAATATGGCTCCAATCCTTCCATTATGCAGGGCAAGGCGTAAATTTTCAGTAAAGTTTCCCGTACGTACGGCCTTGTAAACTTCGCGCACGGGCAGAATTTTTCCGCCGGCAGAAAAAACATGCGCGCGGTCGCGCCCGCTGATATACAGAAAACGAATTTTTTCAATGGTTTTCAGGGTATCAAGATGTTTTTGCAGCACCGCTGCCGTCTCTGCTGTTTTGCGTATATCTGAGAAACCGCGGTTTTTCAGCGCATCCGCCGTTCTTTTTCCGACGGCGTAAACCGGCAGGCGCAGCGCCGCCTCTGTGCCGATGCGCAGTTTTTCCACGGCATTGCGCGAGGTGAAAACCAGCGCTTCCGTATCGGATTCTTCCAGCGGCTCATGCGGCGCGGCGCGGATTTGCAACAGCGGTTCGGCAAAAACCGAAAATCCGCGCTGCTGCAGATCGGCACAGGTTTCGGAATTTTGCGGCTGCGGCCGTGTGACAAGGACAAGCGGTTTTTGCGGCTCTTGCGCCGTCATGCGCGCCCCGTGATTTTTTTGAAAACATCCTCGGGAATTTTTCCGCGCAGCTCCTGCCCCAGAATACGGCCGAATTTTTCCGCCTCCGCTTCTGTCGAGGCGGGCAGGGTTTTGCTGCCCTGCCAGAATTCCGTGCCGTCTTCCGTCGCCACGGCCGCGCGCAGTGTCAATGTTGCGCCGTTGCTGTCACGTGTGGCAAATGCGCCGATCGGCGTGCGGCAGGAGGCATCCAGCACGGCGACAACGCCGCGCTCGGCAGCGATGCACAGCGCGGTTTTCTTGCAATGCAGGGGGGCAAGGTAGTTTTTGCATCTGTCATCTCCTGTGCGGATTTCAACACCGATTGCGCCCTGACCTGCGGCGGGCAGTATTTCCGACGGTTCCAGCGCGGCGGTGATTTTTTCCTCCAGCCCCAGACGTTTCAGCCCCGCCACGGCCAGAAAGGTTGCATCGGCTTCGCCGTTTTGCAGTTTTTCCAGCCGCGTGCCGACATTGCCGCGAAACAGCACGATTTTCAAATCGGGGCGCTGCGCCAGCGCGAAAGCCTTGCGGCGAATCCCCGCCGTGCCGAGCGTCGCGCCGTCAGGCAGGTCTTTCAGCGAGGCATATTTGACGGAGATAAACGCATCGCGCGGGTCTTCGCGCGGCAAGATGCAGGAAAGTTCTCCCTCCGGCGGCAATTCGGCAGGGACATCCTTCATCGAATGCACGGCCATATCGATTTCACCGGCGAACAGCGCCTCCTCAATTTCCTTGATGAATAGCCCTTTGCCGCCCGCTTCCAACAGGGCGCGGTCCTGTATTTTATCGCCGGATGTGGTGATGGTCTTGATCGCAATTGCGCCGTCTTCGGCCAGTTCGGGATGCGCCTCTTTCAGCGCCGCGGCAAGAATCTCCGTCTGGGCGACGGCCAGCGGACTGCCGCGCGTACCGAGTGTGATGAAAGGTTTTTCTCGCATGGAATTCCCCCGGTTTTTGCTCTACACTGTAAATCTGCCGCGCATATCAGGACAAGGATACAGGATTTGCGACGGCAACAACAATAAAAAAAAGCGGAGTATTATTCAGCATGACGGCGGAACAACAGAAGAAAACCGTATCCTATCAGGGCTGCGCGGGCGCATATTCGGATATGGCCTGCCGTGCTGTTTGCCCCGAAATGGACACACTGCCCTGCAACAGTTTTTCCGATGCCTTCGATGCGCTGGAAGAAGGCCGCGCCGATTATGCAATGATCCCGATCGACAACGCCATTGCCGGACGAGTTGCCGATATTCACCATCTGCTGCCCAACCGCGATTTTTATATCCAGCAGGAATATTTCATGCCGATCCATCATTGTCTGCTGGGGGTAAAGGGCGCGCAGCTTGACGACATCCAACGGATTTTCAGCCATGTGCATGCGCTGCCGCAATGCCGCAAATTCACCAAGCCGCTGGAGGCGGAGGAAATCGTTTATGGCGATACCGCCCGTTCCGCGCAGAAAGTCGCAGATGACGGTGACAAAACCTCGGCGGCGATTGCCTCGGCGCTGGCGGCGGAGATTTACGGGCTTGAGGTGCTGGCCGAAAATATAGAGGACGAGCCCTATAACACGACGCGCTTTATTCTGCTGTCAAAAACCGCCAAAGTCACCGAATTCGTCGAGGGCGGGCGTTACATTACCTCGCTGATTTTCGAGGTGCGCAACTGGCCTGCTGCGCTGTATAAATCGCTCGGCGGTTTTGCCACGGCGGGGATCAATATGACCAAGCTGGAAAGCTATATGATGAAGGGGCAGTTTGTTGCCACGCAATTTTATTGCGAGGTCGAGGCGCATCCCAAAGAACAACGCTTCCAATACGCGCTTGAGGAAATGGCCTTTTTTGCCAGCAGCATCCGCACGATGGGAACCTATGAGGCTGATCCGAACAGGCAGGACGGGTAGGTCGTCTTTTTCGCCGACGCTTTATTTTGATGTGTAGTAATGTGTATAAATTCCTTGACTTTAATGTGTAGTTATGTGTATAATAAGGAATGGCTATGAATAGCCGCGAGGTGTTAAAACGCCTGAAAGCCGATGGCTGGGAGGTTGTCGCGCAAAAGGGATCGCATGTGCAGTTGAAACATCCCGTCAAAAAGGGGCGGGTGACTGTACCGCACCCCAAACGTGATTTGCCGAAAGGCACACTGAAAAGCATTGCGCGGCAGGCGGATTTGGTATTTTAAGGAGGAATGATATGGCGGGACGAAATTATATTGCGGTCTTGCATAAGGACAAAAACAGCGATTACGGTGTCAGCTTTCCCGATTTTCCGGGCTGTGTGACAGCGGGAAAAACACTGGATGAGGCCAAGGATATGGCGGGTGAGGCGCTGGCGCTGCATATCGAAGGTTTGCTGGAAGACGGCGAAACCGTGCCGAAACCCTCAAGCCTTGACGCGGTGGCGGCGCAGCCCGATTTTGCGGGCGGTACGGCCTTTCTGGTCGAATACCGCCAGCCCGTGAAAACCGTGCGCTTTAACGTGACGGCCGATTCCCGCGACTTGGAACTGATCGACAAATTCGCGGAAAAACACGGCTATACCCGTTCCGGCTTTCTGGTCGCGGCGGCGAAGAAGCAGATTGAAGGGGCGGCGGCGTGAGGTTTTTTCGATTTATTCGAATCTCATTGGACAGGAGGGCGATTTTTGAAAGCGACAGCTACGACAATAGTTTTTAAAATTGGGAATGATCCAAATGGCAATAAGCCTGAAAACTACGTTAAGAGATTACTTCATCAACACTCGTGTTCAGAAGTTCAAACACTTCTGGCTAAAGAGGAATTATCTCCGGAACAGAAACAGGATATCCATACTTTTTGGACAGAGTGTGGTCATAGAATAAGAGAAAAAATTAATGATGATGTTAGCCATGGTACTTATGGTATCAATGGTACTTGTAGGTTGTGGTTCAAACGCTAATAACGAAGTTATAACTGAAGTTGATCCAGTTGAAGAAGTTGTTGAATCAGAAGAAGTTGTTGAAACTGAAGAAGAAGTTG
>SKHU01000302.1 GCA_007116755.1 Alphaproteobacteria bacterium | reverse complement strand
GATGTCGCTTCCTTTGTTTTTGAGTCTTGTCATCCTGAGCGGAGCGAAGGATCTCTTGCGGCATACGTGAAAAGAGATTCTTCACCTTCGGTTCAGAATGACAGCACGGCTTCTTTAAGACGCCATCAGTTTTTCCATGACCGTATCGTCAAGCTCGACATTCGAGGAGACCGATTGCACATCGTCGCAATCCTCCAGCGCATCAATCAGTTTCATCAATGTGGCGGCCTGTTCTTCCGTCGGGGTTGCCGTGGTTTGCGGCTTCCATGTCAGTCCGGCGGATTCCGCCGCGCCGAATTTCTCTTCGATCGCCTCGCGCACGGCGGCGAAATCATCGGGATTGGTTGTGATCTCGTAAAACTCGCCGTCATTTTCAACATTTTCCGCGCCGCTTTCCACGGCGGCTTCAAAAATCTTTTCCTCCGATGCAACGGCAACCGGATAAACAATCTGCCCGATGCGCTCGAA
Source organism: Alphaproteobacteria bacterium (assembly GCA_007116755.1). Lineage (GTDB taxonomy): Bacteria > Pseudomonadota > Alphaproteobacteria > Micavibrionales > CSBR16-224 > CSBR16-224. The sequence continues at coordinate 7,034 of SKHU01000302.1, read as the reverse complement.
CATAAAGCCGACAGAGCCCGTTTCGCCCAGCGTTCCGCCGTTTTTGGTAAAAGCGGTGCGGACTTCCGCCGCCGTGCGGTTGCGGTTGTCGGTCAGCGCATCGACGATAATCGCCACACCGCCGGGGCCGTAGCCTTCATAGCGCACATCTTCATAGATTTTATCATCATCACCGCCGGGGCTGCCGCTTTTGACCGCGCGGTCGATACGGTCATTGGGCATATTTGCCGCTTTCGCATTGGCAATCGCCAGCCTCAGACGCGGGTTCATATCCGGATCAGGCATCCCCATTTTTGCCGCCACGGTAATTTCCTTGGCGAGCTTGTCAAAAACCTTGGCGCGTTTTCTGTCCTGTGCGCCTTTGCGGTGCTGGATATTTTTAAATTTGGAATGGCCTGCCATTTTTCCGTCGCATGAAGTTGGGATGATGACCTTAATCGCCTTTTATCATAGCATTGCCGCCGCATCTGCGGCAAGACGGAAAAAAACCGCATATACCGCATATTAAGGTGATGCAGAGGGCTTGTATATTTTTTTTACCTCTTGCATAATGGAAACGTTAAGAAACAGTTAATCTCTTGAAAAAGGTGACGTTTTGACGGAAAAACAGGAGAAAACCGGCACTTTCAGAGGGTTTTTCTGCGCTGCGGCGCTGGGTCTGGTGCTGTGTTCCGCCCCCGCATATGCCGACGGCATGCCGCCCGAATATTATTCAAAGGAAGTCACCCCGCTGGATCGTGCGCTGATGGATTTGCACGGAATCGGCCCCGATGAACTCGGCGAGCCGCCCGTATCCCTGATGCCCGAGACGCAGGAGGTTGAAGACGTGGCGGCAGAGCCGCCGAAGCCGGAACCCGAAATTGCACAAGAAAAACCGAAACCCGCGCCGGAACGCCGCATTGTTCAGGCGCAGCCTGATTCATCTTTCCTTGGCTTAAGCATCGGCGCCTATGATGCCTTCACCCATAACGAGTTGGCGGCAGCTTTCGGTCTGGAATGGCAGACGGGCATGCGGATTGTCGGCGTATTGCAGCCGATTTTCGGCGCGATGCTGGCGACCAACGGCGCGATGCTGGCCTATGGCGGTGTCGGTATTCCGGTGGATGTGACCGAGAAACTTTATTTCATGCCGTCTCTGGCCGTCGGTGCGTATCGTGACGGCGGCGGGCATGACCTGCGCCGGACTCTGGCCTACCGTTTCGGCGGCGAGCTGGGGATGCGTCTGCAGAACGGTTCGCGGCTCAGCCTTGATGCGCATGTGCTGACCAACGGCAAATCCCTAAACCGCCGCGACCGCACCGAATTTATCGGCATCAAATATTCCTTCCCGTTGAGTTTCGGCCAAAAATAACTCCGGAAATAAACGAGAGCGTATTGACGCGACAGAGCGTATCCGGTTTAACCTGAGCCGCTTTCGCTTTCCTGTAAAAACAGGAAACCGGCTTAAAATTGCAAGCAGGTTTAAAAAATTAACCGCAGAGTTGCAGAAAATGCAGAGAAAAAAAGCTGTCATGCCCGTGAAAACGGGCATCTTATAAACCGGTCGATACAGGGTTAAAAGATTCCCGCTTGCGCGGGAATGACAATAAGAGGAATTCTCGTGTTCTCTTAAAACTCTGCGGTTTTAAAAAAAACTTTAAAAGCAAAATTCAACCTGTCATTCTGAGCGGTCGCGCGATGGCGGCGGAGGCGTATGCCGACATCCCCTAAAGAATCTTATGCCGTGGCGGTGCGTGCGGCGGCGGTGCAATAGGGGGCGAGTTTTTCTGCGGCGAAAATCACATCGGCGTCGGTTGTGTCCCGCCCCATTGACAGACGCAGGCTGCGGAACACCTCTTCATCCGCAAGGCCGATCGCCTTCAGCACGCGCGAGGGTTTGCGCTCCCGCGACATACAGGCCGAGCCTGTGGACAGGCAGAGATCATCCGCCAGCGCGGTCAGTATATCGGCCGAGGGCGCATCCGTCACCAGATTGAGCGAGCCGGGCAGGCGCGGCGACAAAGCGCCGTTGATGCGCAAACCCGCCGGCATTTTTGACAAAAACAAATCCTTAAGACGGGCAAGATGCGCTGCGTCTTTTTCCATGCGGCGCATAGCCGCCTCTGCCGCCGCGCCCAGCCCGACAGCCGAAGGCAGCGGAATCGTGCCGGAGCGAAAACGCTGCTGCCCGCCGCCGTGCAGAACAGGCGTGAGTTCGACGGGCGGCGTTGCCCTGAGATAAAACGCGCCGATTCCGGGCGGGCCGTAAAATTTATGTCCCGAAACGCTGAGCATATCAATCTCCGCATCCTTGATGTCAATCGGCACTTTGCCCGTGCCCTGCGCCGCGTCGCAATGGTACAGCGCGCCGTATTCATGCGCGGCGGCGGCGATATCTTTGATCGGCTGAACCGTGCCGATTTCGTGATTGACCGCCATGACGGAGACCAGCGCGGTTTTCTCGCTCGCCGTCTGCCGCACCGCATCAGCGGTGATAAACCCGTCCTTGTTCGCGGGAATAACTTTGACGGTAAAGCCTTTTTTCTCCAGCGCCGGAATCCCCGCCGTGATGCTGGTATGCTCCAGCGCGCCGATCAGGATTTCGTCGCGGCCGTTTTCGGGGGACAGGCCGAACAGAGCCATATTATTTGCCTCCGTCGCGCCGCTTGTAAAAATCAGCGCTCCCGCATCGCAATTGAGCAGCGCGGCGAGTTTCTCCCGCGCCGCCTCGACGGCTTTGGCGGCGGCGCGGCCGTTGCAATGGCCGACAGCATGCGGATTGCCGAATTTTTCCGTGAAAAACGGCAGCATCGCCTCCAGCGCCTCGGCGCAGATCGGGGTTGTGGCGTGGTGATCCAGATATACGGGTTTTTTCTGTGCCGTCATATTTTGTTCCTCTTTATTTTTGCTCTTTTTTGTAGTTATTTCGCCGCGGTTTTCTGTTCTTTTTCATACTGGCTGAGCTTGTTGCGCAGCGTGCGGATGGAAATCCCCAGAATACGTGCCGCATGGGTGCGGTTGCCCAGACAATGGTCAAGCGTGCGGGTAATCAGTTCCTGTTCCATTTCGGCGACGCTGCTGCCGACCAGCGCGGCGATGGCGCTGTCCGCCCCGTCATCTGCGGACGGCGCAGACGGCGGTTTTTGCGCGGCGGCTTTCGGCGCTTCCGACAGGATAATGGCAGCCTCTTCAATTTCGTTTTCCGCCGAAATCAGCACGGCGCGGTGCAGCGTGTTTTCCAGCTCGCGCACATTGCCCGGCCAGTGGTAGTTTTTCAGTTTTTCTGTCGCCTCTTTTGATATTTTTTTCAGCGGCAGGCCGTTATCTTTCGCGTATTTTTCCGCGAACATTTCCGCCAGCGGCAGAATATCGGCGGGGCGGTCTTTCAGCCCGGGCAGGTCGAGATTAACGACATTGAGGCGGAAATACAGATCCTCGCGGAAATTTCCTTTTTTAACCTCTTCCTGCAAATCGCGGTTGCTGGTGGCGATCAGCCTTATATCTATTTTGACAGGTTCGCGTCCGCCGACGCGGTCGATAACACGCTCCTGCACCGCGCGCAGCAGCTTGGCCTGCAGGCTGGGGTGCATTTCGCTGATTTCGTCCAGTAGCAGCGTGCCGCCGCCCGCTTCTTCGAATTTGCCGATACGCCGCGCGACCGCGCCTGTAAATGCGCCTTTTTCATGGCCGAATAATTCGGATTCCAGCAGATTTTCGGGGATAGCGGCACAGTTCAGCGAGATAAATTTTCCGTCCTTGCGGCGGCTGTGATTGTGGATATAGCGCGACATCACCTCTTTTCCCGTTCCCGATGCGCCGGTAATCAGGACGGTGGCATCGCTGGGCGCGATTTTAGCGGCCATCTCCATGACGGGGCGCATGGCGGGATCACCCGCGATCATCTCGCTGCGCTCTTCAACAGCGGCTTGCAGCACGGCGGCAATCAATTCGGCATCGGGCGGCAGCGGCACATATTCCTTCGCACCGGCCTTGATGGCGCGGACGGCGGCAGCTGCGTCATTCTCCAGCCCGCAAGCCACGACCTGAACGGCAATGCGCTCCTCCTCCAGCGATTTGATGAAAGCGGCGATATTGCGGCGCACATCGATCATGACAAGATCGGCACCTTTTCCCGATCTCAATGCGCCAAGCGCCTCTTCCTCATCTTCGCAATGCACAACATCCGCACCGCGCGACAGCGCGATTTTTCCCGCTTCGCTGATATGTCCTTCCAGACTGCCGACAATCATCAAACGCATTGATTTTCAGCCCCTTTCCGGTCAGTCGAAATAACGGATGCGGTTGCGCGGCGGCAGGATGCTGTTCAAAACCATTTCCAGACGGCGCGGGTTTTCCTTGCGCGCCATCGACATCAGCGCATTGATGATCAGCCGCTTTTCCGTTGCCTCGCCCTGCGCGTTATGCTCCAGCTTTGCTGCCAGCGGCGCAAAAACCACGGTGGAGAGAAACGCGCCGTAGAAGGTCGTCAACAGTGCAACCGCCATGCTCGGTCCGATACTCGCCGGATCATCCAGCATTGCCAGCATCTGCACCAGACCGATCAGCGTACCGATCAGCCCCATCGCGGGGGCGACTTCGGCGGCGCGGCGCAGAATGGCGGCGGTTTTGTGATACATATTGGTTTGCGCGTCGATCTCGCGGCCAAGATGCCGGGCGATTTCCTCTCCCGTATGGCCGTCGCGCAGCATCTGCGTGCCCAGCATTAAAAATGCGTTAGGGCGCAGCGGCGCTTCATGTTTTTTCATTTCAAGAAAACCTTTGGCGCGGGCGATCAGAGCCAGTTCCAAAAGCTGTTTCGACAGCATTTCCAGATTGATCTCATAACGGTGCACGGCACGGCCGACAACGCCGAAACCTGTTTTGAAATCCTCGCCGTTGAAAGAGACGGCCGTCACGGCCAGCGTGCCGAACAGCACGATCATCAGCGCGCGCGCATCCAGAAAGGCCTGCGGCGTGCCGCCCATAAACAGCGCCGAGACAATCAGCCCGATGGCCAGCAGCAGGCCGACAATGATCGACAGATCGGCCTTGCGCTTGTTCGCCGCACGCAAAACCGAAGCCTGCGGCAGACGCACAGGCTTTTCGTTACCTCCTGCGGCGGCCTCAGCAGTTTTTGCTGCGGGTGTGTCTTCTGCCATTTTTTTCCAGCGGTCTTGTTGACGTTAGAGAACGGGATTACTGCCGCGTGCGGTCGGATTTGACGATTTCCGTCATGGTTACGCCCAGACGGTCTTCATTCACCACAACCTCGCCGCGTGCGACAAGCCTGTTGTTGACGTAAATATCAATCGCCTCGCCGACTTTGCGGTCCAGTTCGACCACAGCGCCACGGCCGAGTTTCAAAAGCTGGCTGACCTGCATGGTGGAACGGCCGAGAACGGCGGAAATCTGGACGGGAATGTCGTAAATCGCCTCGACATCTTTCGCAGCTTCGGCTGTGCCCTGCTTCATCATTTCATCGGTGACTTCGCTGAAATCAACGTTGTCTCCGGCTATTTCCGATTTTTTCGGTTTTTCGCCCGATTGCGGCGTTTCGTTGTTGTTGTCTTCGTCACTCATGGCGGGCTGCCTCCTTTATTGGTATGGATATCGCGCCTGAATTGTATCCTACCAGAATAATAGCCGCCTTTCCCGTGAAAAAGCAAGTATGCGCCTTCATTCTTCTTTATTTCCGCTTCTTTGCCGCTTTCTTTTTCGGTTTTGTTTTTGCCGCGGGTTTTTCTGCGGATTTTGCCGGTATTTTTTGCGCCGCCGCGCGCTCTTTGGCGATGACGTTTTTATAATAATCCTGCAAATCCTCTTTCAGCTTCGGAGCCAGCACGTAAAGCCCGACAATATTCGGCAGCGCCATCGCAAAGATCATCGCATCGGTAAAGCCGATAACATTCGTCAGCTCCGCCGCCGATCCGAGAATAACGACCAGACAGAAAAACAGCTTATAGCAATTGGCCAGCACCGGATTTTCTCCGACAAGATAGGTGAAGGCTTTCAGCCCGTAATAGGACCATGCGATCATCGTCGAGAAAGCAAACAGGATCACGGCAATCGCCAGAATATAGGGAAACCATGAAATGCTGCTTTCAAAAGCGCGCGAGGTCAGGGCAACGCCCTCCATATGGCCGTCCAGATTGTAGGAGCCGGTCAGAATAATGACCAACGCCGTGATCGTGCAAATGACGATGGTGTCGATAAACGGCTCCAGCATGGCGACAACACCCTGCGAGACGGGAATTTTTGTTTTGGCCGAAGCGTGCGCGATCGGGGCGGAGCCGATCCCCGCCTCGTTGGAAAACGCCGCCCGTTGCACACCCATAATCAGCGCGCCGATAAATCCGCCCGCCGCAGCCTGAATGCCGAAGGCTTCTTTGAAAATCATCACAAAAGCCGCCGGCACTTGCGGCAGATGCATCATAATGATAATCAGCCCTGCGGTAACATAGACAACCGCCATCAGCGGCACGACTTTCGAGGTGACGCGGGCGATGGATTTGATGCCGCCGATAATCACCAGACCGACCAGAAACGCCAGAACCGTGCCGTAGATCCAGCCTTTGCCGTAAAAGAAACTCTCTTCACCGCCGGTGATATTTAAAAACTGCTGGAAGGACTGGTTGGCCTGAAACATATTGCCGCCGCCCATCGCGCCGCCGATACAGCAGACAGCAAAAAACGCCGCCATCCATTTGCCAAACCTTCCCCAGTTTTTGCCTTTTTCTGAGAAACCGTCGGTGATGTAATACATCGGTCCGCCGGAAAACGAGCCGTCGGGGTTTTTATGGCGGAATTTGACGGCCAGCGAACATTCGGTGAATTTTGTGGACATGCCGAAAAACCCCATCAGCATCATCCACAGCATCGCGCCGGGGCCGCCGACGGAAATCGCCACGGCCACACCGGCGATATTGCCGAGGCCGACCGTGCCGGACAAGCTGGTGGCCAGCGCCTGAAAACGGTTGATCTGGCCTTCGCCGCCTTCCTCTTTATCGTATTTGCCGCGCAAAAGCGCGATCGAATGGCCGAACATGCGCAGATTG